>NZ_CAWPKW010000077.1:0-13553 GCF_963888615.1 Brasilonema octagenarum UFV-OR1
GTTTCCCGACAGAGGCATCTGGTGAGACAGCGCTATGCAGTCCTTGTCTCCCGACCTAGGCGACTGTGTTCGCCCAAGCCGCGTGCCGCAGGCATACCCGAAGGGCGTGGTAAGGGTGTAGGGGTGTAAGGGTTTGAACACCTACACTCTTCTTCTAATATTTGATACTTTTGACTTGTTTTGCCCCTAGTTTTGGTCAAAAACCTACTGCTTGATCAAAACGCAACATCTCCAAGCTTCTGTCCCCATACACCCCCTCTATTTGCTGACGACAACAGTCAATGGCAAAATCGTCTAACTCCTCCGGCTCAATACCGTACATATCCAGAAAGATTTCTGATTCTACACGACAAAATCGCGGACGGTCTGGGTAAATGCGACATTCTCGCGAGTCTTTGTCGAAATTTATGCACCATCCTCCTTCACCTACCATGCTCAGATACAATTCCATCTCGTCTGGTAATAAATACTCATCTAAGTCAGGGCGCTCTGCTGGGTCAAGATGACAGCAGGCTCCACATTGCTTAACACATTGCCAAGTTGCCATGACAAAAACCTATTGTGAACGTGCTATTTTTTCAGCTTTTATAGTTTTTTTTATACTTTTGTTAAGTAAATTAAAGGCGACGGGCGATCGCCGGATATGATCTATTGCGGGTTTGATAATTACATGGCTATTTTTAAAGGAGGACAAATGGACGCTATATTCAATATATTCAGTGGTTTAGGCAATATTCATTGGGAAGTCATTTTTCAACTAGTTTTTGTTGCACTCATTATGTTAGCTGGCCCCGCAGTCATTTTTGTACTGGCATTTCGCAACGGTGACCTATAATCCGAGTGCTCAGATGTGAGTACAGGGAACGTAGGTGAATAGTATTTGGCTATTCAAGTCGGGAGGGACACGTGCCTGACTAGAAACTGCGGTAGTGGGAAACAATTGGAGTACCACGAACGAATTTCTACAAGGATAATTTCCGGTAGAAGCCTACACCGTAACTATTAGTCGGTGTAGGAGTGTCACTACTCATTGCTCAGCACTGATAAAGCTTGAAGAGCAGTTTGAAAAATCTGGTTGTATTGGGGTTGAGAAACATCAACTTCTATAGACTCTTGACGGCTGTTTCCCAGTAAACCGATGCTGTGTCCTAGGGGAACGGCTAAAATTTTGCCGTCAGGATTTCCGATTCTCAATTCTGGTACAGAACCGTTTTTATAAATCCCACACGTGTAGTGGCGTTGATTGTACTCAAAAGTGGTTCTTAAAGGCGCTGACTGTGCAGCGAAAAAAATGTGAGACTGGGTTGGAAGCCTAACACCAAGTAACTCCAACTCGATAGTGGTGTTGCCATTAAAGTGATTTTCTCGTAGTTTGTAAGCGATATCCAGTCGCGGCGGTAGAGGAAAGTACTCACGCCAGCGCCAGGCGATCGCTTTAATTTTGTATTCCGAATCATCAATAGTTTGTGTTATGGTCAGCTTGATATGACCCTTGCCCACTGTTTGTTGCTCAATGACTCGAACATTAGATGTCCAAAATACGGGATCTGGGTTATCGATTCCGCACGGCTCTAAAACATTAAGCTGTTGATAAAACTGATGATGAATTTGATTGAGTAAAGCCGATGTGTCAATTTTCAAAAGTGGCTTTAGGTGCTGAGGTTCTAGACACTGATTAGCAAATTCACTTAGACGCGATCGCAACGCTTCTAAATTCTCGGATGGTAAAGAAAAGCCCCCAGCAGCTTTGTGTCCACCAAATTTGCCCAGCAAATCCTGAGAATATTCTAAAGCATCAAACACATGGAACTCTGGAATTCCACGCGCTGAACCGCGAATGTGCCCCTCATCCTCATATGTCCCAATAAACACCGGGACACCATAGCGTTCCACCAAGCGAGAAGCAACGATACCAATCACACCGTGGTGCCAGTCAGATTGTACAATAACTAAAACACGGTCTTGTTGTAGAGAGGCGAGATATTCTATTTCTACAATTTCTCTTGCCTGATTCTCAATTTCCTGGCACATTTCCTGGCGCTGGCGGTTAATTGCTTCGCACTGCATCGCCTTTTCCAGCGCTATCCCCATATCGTCAGTCGTCAGCAACTCGATTATAATTTGTGGATCAGCAATACGACCAATTGCATTGATTCGCGGTCCCAAGCGAAAGCCTATATCTTCCGGCTTTAGCGATTTTGAATTTTGAATCTTGAATTTTGACGTCTCGGCTCCGCTCGACGTACTAGCTGAGCTAAGTCGTTCGCGTAGCGTGTCCGGAGGACATAGCTTTGAATTTTGAATTGACTCGTCCGCTTGTCCTGGACTCAACTGCACCCCAGACATCTGAATCAAAGCTAGTATTCCAGGTAGTTTGGATTTAGGTAAGTGCTGCAAACCGCTTTTTACCCAGTGACGGTTTACACCCGTTAGGGGAGCGAGATCTGCGATCGTTCCTAATGTAAACAGTTCCAGCATCGAAGTTAAGATGTCATCATTAGCTTGTCCCAATTTTTGAGCAAGGGACACAGCCAAAATGTAGGCGACACCAACACCAGCAATACCTCGGTAAGGAGAAGATTCTCGTATTAGTTTGGGATTGAGAATAGCGTGGGCTGGGGGTAATTGTTGAGGGATATCATGATGGTCGGTGATAATAACTTTTAGACCAAGTTCTCTGGCTCGCTCAATTGGTTCAAAAGCTGAGATGCCATTGTCTACAGTCAGAATTAATCCTACGCCTTCGCTGTGGAATTCTTCAATAATGCGCTTATTGATACCGTAGCCTTCATGCATTCGACTGGGGATAGCATAATCAACTTGAGCACCCAGCCAACGGAGACTACGCAAAAGTAAAGCAGTGCTTGTCATTCCGTCAGCATCGTAGTCACCGCAGATGGCGATTTTTTCACCAGAGGCTATTGCATTCTGCAATAACTCCAGACTCATTCCCAAATCAGGAAAGTCTTCCAAAGGCGAAGGTAATATCAGGTTTCCTGAATTTAAAAAAACTTGTGCTTGTTCTGGCGTTTCAATACCTCGATTTATCAGCAATTGGTTGATTAAGGGCGATAAACTGGTTGTTTGCCCCATCTGTTGCGCCAATTCTGTTTTTTGAGGATAAATTTGCCACCTTTGGTTAGGTAGTTGTTGATGAGGACGGGAAAATTCAGGTGTGAATTTGTCTAACACTATAGAGATGAGGAATTTGAACTACCTACACTTTACCTGTACTTAGGCAACTACGGAGTATCGTGTCCCTGTTTCTCCAAAGTTTTCAGCGGGAGCATCCTTTTAATATCAACGTAGATTTTAATTTTGCCGCATATAGCAATCCTATTTGATTTGTGTGAAAGTGCCTGCGCTTTGCGCATAAGTCGCGCAGGCTCAGATTCCCGACTTCTTTTATAAGTCGGGAATCTTGTTACAAATGATTTAGGACTGCTAGAGTATCACAAATATGTTTTGAAGAAAAATAAGATTTAAATTAAATCACTTTATTTTTCCCTCATGGATACTTCTTACTACTTCTGCCACTAGCTTTCTGGGAGTAAATCTTACTAATTCAGCGAGGATCTTATTTTTTACACCCGGAATAACAACAGCTGTGCTCGCGAATAAACCAGCATAGCCAATTTTGGCTACACTTTCTGCACTCATCATCTTCTTGTTTTTGAGCAGTTCAGAGTCAGCCATCCCAGTTATTTTATGAAAATCTGATTCTGTTGGTCCTGGACAAAGGACTGTTACAGTGACACCTGTATCTTTTAACTCATTAGCTAGCGCTTCTGAAAAGAATAAAATATAAGTTTTAGTAGCGGAATAAACCGCCATTAAAGGTCCTGGTTGAAATGCAGCGGTGGAGGCAACATTTAATATTTTTCCGTTGCCTTGATTGACCATATCCTTTAAGAATAATTTCGTTAAATGAGTTAGAGATACCAAATTGACCTGTAACATTTCCATCTCAGCAGTGAGGTTGGTTTCGTTAAATAAGCCATAAGTCCCAAATCCAGCATTGTTCACCAGCACATCAACCTTTATCGATGCTTGTTGCAAGTCTGTAAAAATTTCTTCTGGGGCGGTTGAAATAGATAAATCTTTTACAATCTTGATCACATAAATGCCGAACTTTTTTGGAAATTCTTCCGCTATTTCAGAGAGTTTTTGTCCATTTTTATCTACTAAGACAAGATTGTAACTATCACGGGCAAAAAGGTGTGCTAATTCGTAACCAATACCACTAGCTGCCCCTGTAATTAGGGCAGTTTGTTTTTGCTGATTTTGGTATGTAATTCTCATACACGATGTCCGACTGAAATTTTCACCAACAATGAATATTTCCTACCTTAAATTACAAGCTTTGCAGAAACTGCTCATTTTAATAGATATGAGCGATTAAAAATATCTATGCAAATGGCGGCAAGGAGTGTATTATGTCAATACCAAAAAAAGAGACAATTCTTAATAAACAACCCTAAGTTCCCTTGTGGCTGAACTTAGGGTTTTGCCCAATCGCGCAAACTGCGGATCGCTTGGCTACGGGATAACTTTGGTGCAATGTGAGCGTCTTTATGGACACCCCTAGAGTTATTTTCTGATCTGTAGTGGTTTTTTAGAGATTTGGTATAGAGATTGCCAGAAGTCGAGAATCTGTTCTGCTACAAGAGTCGGCTGGAAGAAGTGAAAGAAATGCCGTCCTTTTTGACATTCCCAATAGCGATCGCCCTCCATCAAAAACGGTCGCCATCCTTCCAGGGCGTCGGGTTCTACAATGATATCGTTAGTGCTACCACAAACCATTAAAGGCGCAGGGACTGGACAGGGAAGCACGCTTTGTCGTTTAAACAGGGAGTGAGGTGAGAGCGAGCAATCTAAGTCTTGTTCCAAAATCTTCTCTAGACGCTTGAGTGCGTGTTCAGTCTGATAGCCAAATAAGTTATACACCATTGCATTGAGAATTTTTTCCCGAGTCAAGGATGGGCGATGGCTATAGTAATGAGCTTGCCAGTCAACTGCTGCATCAGCACCCACAGCTAATAGGGTTAAAGATTTAACTTTTTCTGGATATTGACGTGTATATAGTAGCCCGAGTAATCCTCCCGTGCTGTGACCTATCAGATGCACAGGTTGCTTGATTGATTGAAGATATTCATCCAGCAGCAGTATTGCAACATCTAAGGAACTAGGTTCATCCTTAGTTTGTGTATATTCCCACTGGGCAATAGTTACAGAACGTGACAGTTCACGCAACAATGGTTGAGCAAAGCATAACAAAGTAGGGCTTGTGTTCAACCAAATGGCTTCTGGTTGTTTAGACATTTATTTATCCTGTAAGTAATTAGAGTTGTCAATTTCTCGTCAAGCTTATGAATCGCTAACAGTAATAAAAGAAGTTAGCAGTTAACTGTGAGCTATTGCTCATACATTGGCTGATGAGGATTGAAGCGGGACACCTCAAACAGCGTTATTTCCCCAGCCCATAACAAAATCAATCCAGCATGGACAACATGAGCGCCCAGTAATTTACCTAATAGATTGGTGAGACGAAAGTTACCAGCCCACCAAGGTGAGTTGGTCAAGTCTTGCTGCACCGACAACGGATGTGTAGAAGTTGTCATTTTACGCCTGTCTGAAGTTTGTTGAGAATTTTCTTTAACAACTGTAGAAAAAAGCTTACACTAAAATCAAAATTAATGAAAGAATCTCTCATTAATTCTTTAAGTTTAAGGAAGATGGGCTTTCTTTGCGCCGATGCAGCGTGCAGCAAAGAAAGGATCGGCGCACGAGATTAGCACCCTCAATGTGGGGCATTTTGATGGATCTGCTGGCGTGTTGTGGATTTCAACGGCAAGATCGACCGAGTTAGGGTGAACTCGGTTAAGGCGATAAGCCGGAAGCTGATCGCATGTGGTATCGCACACTCGCTGATTGCCCGTGGCGGCGATATGTCTCCTAAGCGCCCTTTGTTTACTTCTATTGAACGGGCGAGAAGACGAAAGCGTTTATTTGAAGAAAACCCAGAAGTTCAGACCTATGTAGAGGAGGAAGAGGATGCGCCAGACGAATGATGCGATTAAAATCATTGACAAAATGACTCGTATGTCTGAGTGAGGGAACTCCTTCAGGTAAGCCGACTCGTGGAACCAGAAAATCTAAGGCGCAAGTCTTGGAATCCCACGGCTTTTTGTCCAAATGAGCACGCAGTGCGATATTTGGGCAGCCGTGGGAGGATGTCAACAAGTATTACAAGTAATACCTGACAGTTGTGACAACTCGACTCTTTTGAGCACGTAAAGCATTTTTCAAAAACAAAGTTGTTTGATTATGCAAAAGACCTTCCCACCAATTACGAGTTACAAACGCAGGAATAATTACAGTTGTGTAAGTGTCCTGATAACGGTCTTCAAACTCACCAACAAATTCGACAATAGGAGATATCACAGAACGGTAGGGTGATTCGATAATGACCAAAGGAATGTCTGCCTCCAATTGTCGCCATTCTTCTTGCAGTTTATCTCCTTCTGTAGAACCAAGATCTACGTGAATTGCAACAATTTCATCAGCAATCGTGCGTGCGTAGTCCAAAGCCTCTACTGTTCCTCGATTCAGTTGTCCTACCACAACCACAGCAGGGTGGGTGACAACTTCTGGTTTTGGTCTGGGGATATAACCTCTCGGGGGTAATCCCTGAATACTAAGACGTTCTGTTACGTATTGATAGTGACGGTGAATGGCTAAAAAGATGCTGACAAGCACAGGAATTGCTACGACGACTAACCAAGCCCCGCCCATGAACTTAGTTGATATAATGACTCCTAGAACCACAGCTGTCGCAATAGCTCCCAAACCATTCATCAAAGCGCTTGGAAGCCAACCTGGTGTGCGTTCATGGAACCAGCGGCGTACCATCCCAGCTTGAGATAAAGTAAAGGAAGTAAATACGCCTACTGCATACAAGGGAATAACAGCATTGACGTTTCCTTTGAAGATGATGACCAAGATGGCTGCACAGACACTGAGAAGGATGATGCCGTTAGAGTAGACTAGGCGATCGCCCAACAGTGACAATTGTCGCGGTAAAAATCCATCTCGTGCCAAAAAGTAACAAAGTCTAGGAAAATCTGCATAGCTGGTGTTTGCAGCTAAAAGCAGGACTAGCAGTGTAACAACTTGGACAAAGATATAAAGTGGTCCTGTTCCGAGAATAACCCTACCCAACTGAGAAACCACAGTTTGTCCCTCTTCCGGAACAACATGGTATGCGTTGGCTACATAGGTAATTCCTACAAACATAAAACCCAGAATAACGCCCAAGTAAAGCAATGTGAGGCAAGCATTTTTCCACTCTGGTTCCTTAAAAGCTAAGACACCATCGGATATTGCTTCAACTCCCGTCAGCGCCGTACATCCAGCAGAAAAAGCCCTCAAAATGAAAAACAAACTGAGTCCTTCTTTGACAGGTATATCGGGATATTGTGTCGGTACTAGCCCAGTCGCTTGTTGAAATAACCCAAGGGCAATCAACACAAAAATGCTGACAATAAAGGCATAAGTAGGAATCATAAATATCCTACCTGATTCCTTTACACCTCGGAGATTTGCCAGCGTCAATAGGAAAATAAAAATCAAGCAAAGGCTGACTGTAAAGGGTTCCAGGACTGGAAATGCTGAGGTGAGGGCTGCAGTACCCGCAGATATACTGACGGTGACTGTCAAAATATAGTCAATCATCAGAGAACCCCCTGCCACCAGTCCTGGGTATATACCAAGGTTTTCTCTGGCAACAATATAAGAACCACCGCCTTTGGGATAAGCTCGAATGGTTTGTCGATAAGAAAGCACGACTATTGCTAGTAGGATGATAATTGCTATAGCAATAGGCAGAGACAAACCAAGAGCGCTACTCCCCGCTGCTACTAAAACCAGCAGAATCTCCTCTGTAGCGTAAGCAACCGAAGACAGAGCATCCGATGAAAGCACTGCAAGAGCAGCAGCGTTACTCAATCGCTCTTCAGCATGAGCACTTGTCGGTAACGTTTTACCGAGTAAAAATTGTTTAATCTGTGGGTAGAGGGACATAGAAAGTCCACCTGACAACTATATTTTTTATCCTCACTCTGTGGAAAGAAAAATTAACCACAAAGTTTAGAATATTGCAATTTTGCCAGATTCATCACCAATTGAACTTAAATTTTACAGGAGATGTAGCAGAGCTTCTCTAGTTCGATACGTAAGTAATTTTTCATACCTTATTCCTGGGTAGCTGATTCTAGCCAGACTTCCACATCATCTGCTAGCAAATTGTGTGCAGCTTCCAGCATTGATGCAGCTATGTCCTTGAGGTCTTCGCGGTTATTCAAGTAAGTTCTTAGGGCTTCTATCGGGTCGATGCTATTACTCGCGCTTAATTCCGGAACACGGGGTCGAGCTAACTGACTAACCAATTCTGGTTGAATGGTGTAGGTATGCGCAGGAGTTAAAGCAGTATGCAGCGAGGCGCTATCTATCAAATCTAATTGCTCAGAGCGAAGTTTGTAAATAAGCCGCACAACAGCATCTTGGATATCACGCTTGGCTAAAGCTTTCATGATCACCACCTGTGGATCTTCAGCTTTGGAAAGATCTACCTCAATTGTGTGGAAAGCCCGAACTGGTAAAGGACAAAATTCCCATTCAACGTGACCTTTCTCCAATTCTACCATAACGTAGCCCTTGTCCTCCTTTTCTTCGCTAAAATCCACCCGCTCAATACTCCCTGGATAAATCACGGGAGGGTTATTAGATTTATTCAGGTTTTGATGGCGATGGACGTGTCCTAGGGCTACATAATCAAAACAAGGTCGCGTCAGCAAAGATAGGGGAAGTGTAAAGCCTTTACCAACTGCTAAAAAACGCTCAGCTCCCAAATTTGCATTATCCATCATCAAGTGACCCAAAAGAACAGTTGGCACATTGGGGTCAAGTCGGCGAATTTCTCCTTCTAGAACAACCCGCAGACGTTCAGTCAGCAGTTGGTTGACTTGGGCCAGAGATGCACCTTCTGTTTCCTGGCGAGTCATGAGTGTAGAACGGGTTAGCCAAGGCAGAGTGATAACCTGCACGCTTCCATTAAGGGTTTGAATGCGATGAGTTTTTAAGGTATCACCTACGACAACTCCTGGGACTCCTAAAGCACGGTAAATACATAGACTGGCTCCACCCTGTCCTTGGGTGTGTTGGTCGTGGTTTCCCACCAACAGGACTGTGGGGATGTTTGCATCGACTAGGCGTCGAAACTGACCAGCAAAGGCTTCTTGTACATAGGGTGCTGGTGTCGCATCGGGGAAAGCATCACCACCAAATACAACCAAATCCACTGGTTCTGCTAACGCTCGGTCAATACATCGAGACAAAGTATTGACAAAATCTTCCAAGCGTGTATTCAATCCTGTTTCAGGATGAATTCGTCCGTGGGAGAATCCGCTTCCCATGTGGATGTCGGAGAGGTGGAGGATTTTAATCATAGTTGTCCTTCGTGATTGGTGATTTGTCTAATGCTTTATTATTGAAAAATGACGATTAGTCTGTCTATTAAATTAGAACGCTTACCGAACAGTTTACCTTTAAGCCGATAAGTACTGGTGATATCTAGGGGAAGAAAATCTGATATGAACGCAAATAATAATTATTTTGAAAACTTAAAAAATGACCCAAGAAGTACAAAAGAGTTAGTCAAATTAGCACTAACTGAAGAAGATGATGAGACTTATTGGGATTTAGTGTGGATTTTGCGATCGCCGTTCGCGGAGCGTGCGCTTTGCGCTCAGGCGGGCACTCTGTGCCATCGCGTGGTAGCTATGAAGAATTTGAAGCGGCATCACGATTGTGTGAAAGTCAAAATCCAGAAGAAAGAAGTTTAGGAGTTGATATATTAGGATATTTAGGAATACCAGAAAGAAGTTATCCAAAAGAATGTGGGGAAATTCTTTTAAATTTATGTCAGAGTGAAGAAAACCCTAATGTTCTTTCTTCTATTGGATATGCTTTCGGACATTTAGGGGATTCGAGAGGCGTTGTACCATTGGTCAAGTTAAAAAGCCACAGAGATGTAAATGTCCGTATGGGCGTTGTTTTTGGCTTGCTGTGTCAAGAAGATGAATTGGCAATTCAGGCAGTGATTGATTTATCTTGTGACGAGGATGAAGGTATCAGGAACTGGGCAACTTTTGGTTTGGGTTCTCTAATAGAAACTGATACGCAAGCCATTCGAGATACTTTATTTCAACGTATGATTCTGGAGATAGGAGAAGAAGACACCACATCTGAAATCCGTGGAGAAGCATTGTTGGGTTTAGCGATTAGAAAAGATGAGAGAGTCATTAATCCATTAATAGCAGAACTCTCCTGTGGCTGCGTGGGTACATTACCTGTTGAAGCAGCAAAAGAAATAGAAGATGCAAGACTTTATCCAGTTTTGATTGAGTTACAAAAATGGTGGGATGTGGATAGTGAGTTATTGGAAGAGGCGATAACTAGCTGTCAACCCAAACATTAATCTTATTGAATCGTGGACAGATAAAAGTCAAACAGACGTTCAATGCCTCTATTCAATCATGCAACGACCCTTACCACCAATCGATGCAGCAACAAAAGCTGAATTAGCAGCTTTGGAACAGCTTTTTAACCAAAATACTCGTAAAACTTCCTGAGAAATTCTTTTATCGAACCGCAGAGGCGCAGCGAAAAGTTGTAAGGAGGAGCCAGTACTTGATGAGGGTCTCCCGACCTAGGTATCTGGCGTTGGTTTCCCTCCGTAGCAAACTTTTCAAGACAGAGTAAGCAGAGGAAGAGAAAGAGAGAGTTAGGGGAAATTCTTCTTTTCCCCATCACCTCATCTTCCGATCTTGTTAAATATGAATACCACACTCAGTCTTACCAGTACCCCGCCAACGTCCAGCGCGTTCATCTTCGCCTTCACCTACTTTGGTTGTGATAGGTTCATCGCCAATACTGGGATAACCTTGGTCATGTAGGGGGTTATAGATGACGCCGTGTTCAGCGACATATTCCCAGCTTTGTTTGCGTGTCCAGTTCGCTAAAGGATTGATTTTGATACGGTTGTTGCTGTCAAGTTCAAATACGGGCATATTAGCACGGGTGACAGCTTGGTCGCGACGACGTCCGGTAATCCAAGCGACGGTATTGAGTTCCGCTATACCTCGTTGCAATGGTTCGATTTTGGTGACTTCGTGGAATTTAGCAATATCTGTATCCCAAAGTGCTTCGCCATATTTTGCAGCAAAGGCTTCGCGAGTGTCTACATCTGGGGTTTTGTAAACTTTGAGATCCAAATTGTAAGTGTCTTTGAGTTTAGCAACCAGTTCTAGAGTTTGGGGGAAGTGGTACAGCGTGTCGAGGAATATAACTGGGACTGGGTGTTTGAGAGCAACGTAGAGGATATGCGTAATGATAATGTCATCTACGTTAAAGGCGCTGGTTTGCACGAGTCCAGTTGAAATATTTTCCGCAGACCACGCCAGTATATCTCTCGGATGAGCGGTTTCAAATTTTTGATTGAGTTGGTCTAGGTCAAAAGCGGCGGTTTGGGATGTAGTCGCTGGTGAAACAGTCATAAATTCTTCTTTAGTCCAATGAGTTTTTTTGCTTAGTTATATCAATTTTACACCACAAAGGCACATATATCGGTCGGAATTAAGTAAGTACCATATTCGGTAACCTTTGCCAAGAGGCGACGGGTCTAAGTAACTCAAAATATGTCTCGTATGTCTCGTTCCTTGTCTCTGGCAAGGAATGCAGCAACGGAGGCTCTGCCTCTTGAGTCACTGCAGGCAGAGCCTAAGCGCATTGCATTCCCAGGCTGCAGCCTGGGAACGAGAATACAGGAAAACTGGGGAGGTGATATGTGTAACAGGTTATTTACAAGAATATACACAAAACTTTACATGTGAGACAGTTTTGCAGAAGTCTTTATCTTGAGTTAAGTAAGAACTACTGCATTTGTTAACCTAGGTTAAGGTTTTTTAAGTTTTACTATGTTTTTCTTCATATATGAGAGTAAAACTGTTACTCTTAATGAAATCTTTAAAAATAAGGGATTATACACATGAACGGTTCCAAAACTCCAAACCAACTGAGCCAGTCTTTAGTTATGGGAGCTTTGGTCATGCTCACCAGCGCTGGTGTCATCACTATCATGAATCTTTTCTAAAGCAAAAACTCTCATTTTTAGCAAATAACTTTACAAAACCCATTTCAATTATGAGATGGGTTTTGACATTGCTAGGATTTATCTTGGACTGAACAAAGGTTGGACAGTGAATCAATGTGCCCAGAAACTCCTGGCGTGGTACGATCGCCATTGCAGACCATTGCCTTGGCGTCAGAAAATCAACATCTATCACACCTGGGTGTGTGAGGTGATGAGTCAACAAACTACTCTGGCTGTGGTTGTGCCAAAGTTCTCAGAATTTGTTAAGCACCTTCCTACTGTTTATGATCTTGCTGCTTGTGATCAAGAGATATTGCGTCAACTTTGGTCAGGATTAGGCTATTATGCTCGTGCCCGTAACTTAAACAAAGGTGCAAAGTTTATTGTTGAGAAGTTGGAAGGTCATTTTCCACAATCATACTATGAGTGGTTGAAAATTCCTGGCTGTGGATCTTACACGGCGTCTGTGATTGCAAGTATTTGCTTCAATGAAAAAGTTGCCTGTGTTGATGGTAATGTTGTGCGAGTTGTGAGTCGTTTGCTTGGTTTATCTGAGGATGTGTGGAGTTCTTCTGGAAAATCAGCAATTCAAACTTATGTAGATCAGATGATTCCTGAGGAACGTCCTGGTGACTTTAACCAAGCAATAATGGAGTTAGGAGCTACTGTCTGTCGTAAATCGAAACCTCTGTGTCTTTTGTGTCCAATACAGAAAGAGTGCTTGGCTTTTGCACACAATTGTGTTGAAATTTGTCCTCCCAAAAAACCACGACGTGATACGGTGGATGTGGAGTTGTTTGCTTTGCTCTTTTGGAGGAAGGCGACAGATACGGTGGCGATAGTCCACAGAACAAAAGGATTTCTCTCCAACACTGTCGGGTTTCCATTAATCCCTGCAACTGAAGCTTCAGAAGTCAAGCAGGTTCTTCAATCTCTGCAACATCTTCAATTTTTGGAACTCTCTAGCAAATTTTCACACAATATCACCCATCATCGGATTTCAGGAAAAGTTCTCGTCGTGCAGGAGTTGGAAAACCCAAGCATCACTACAGAGAGTGTTCTTTGGCAGAAACTTGGTTTGTCACAATCTTTTGACTGGGTTCCAAGAAGTGTTGTTGCTTCAAAACTTTCTACTTCATTCGACAACAAAGTTTTTAAGCTTTTTGCGAACTATAAGTAGGTGGGCGCGAAAATTAATAACTATGTGCGTTATATCCGCCTGAAGTAAATTCCGTACTGTTTGCTGCAACTGTGATAGTACTTGTTCACTCAAATCTTGTACTTTACCGGTGAGTACGCCTTGAACTAAAGTTCAAGGCTAATAGATCAAGTCCGTTAAAAC
>NZ_CAWPKW010000078.1:0-722 GCF_963888615.1 Brasilonema octagenarum UFV-OR1
ATGATGACCAGTATCGCAGTTTGATGTATAACCGCTGTCTTTTAGAATATCGCTACTTGGATGAAGATCAAGAAATGCAGCGTTGGTATGACATTCACCCATTAATTCAAGGAATTGCAGAATTGAAAGAAGCTGTGGCGAAACTTCCATGAAAACCGCTGTAAGTGATTGGGATGATGATTTACCCCTCGAACCGGAGGAAGTTTATCAAGACTTGATTCGCGCATTGAAACGCAAGTCAGGATTTGGCTTGTTTTTTGTCCAATGTACACCTGCGGAAGCCGAACACTTCATTGCTAAACTTCCGCAGGAGATTCCACAGAAAAAGATTGCAACGCTTGGTTTGGTTGAGGCGATTGATAATTTATATGCGCGGGTGACTGAGTTTGTGAAAGACAAGCCAGTTGATATTTTATTGATTAAAGGGTTGGAATATTCTTTATACAAGTATGAACAAAGAAGTTTTGGTGAAATTACAGAGGGACAATTTAGTAATTTAACTCGTGTTCCACCAATTTTAAATCACTTAAACCAACAGCGAGAAAGCTTTAGAGATGATTTCCCCATCTGCTTTGTTTTTCTGTTGCGGTCATTTTCAATAAATTATCTCATTCATCGTGCTCCAGATTTTTTTGACTGGCGTTCAGGGGTATTTGAATTACCCACGACACCAGAAGTGGTAGAAGAAGAATCCAATCGTTTGGTACTGGAAGGTGACTATA
>NZ_CAWPKW010000079.1:0-13435 GCF_963888615.1 Brasilonema octagenarum UFV-OR1
TTCTCATTAGGTAAACCCGCCGCTTTTGCTTTTTCTATTGCGGTACGCAGTTGAAAATTTCCCGCTGGATCCCGAACCCCATTTCTCGCCGTCACAATAATAGCACGCGACCACTGCAAAAGTCTTACCTTTTTTTGTATCCACGACCGCTTTTTGGCGTTTAATATTTGCCCGTTTACTGTGTCCTGCCATATCAAGGAATGAATAAAACTATCTACTCAAAAATACGATATAGCTTGATTCTAGCTTTTACATAGTTCCGTAAGAATATCAAGATGATTCACAAGAATTGCAATAACGATAGTGGTAACTATGATAAATATTAAAAGGGCATTTATCACTCAAAAAATATAACGCTTTTACAATGGCAAGGATGACCCTTGACCAATTACAGATATTTTTGGCGGTGGCGCAACATATGCATTTTACTCGCGCCGCCGAGGCGCTTTACATCACCCAGCCTTCTGTGAGTGCTGCAATTCAAAGCCTTGAAGAACAGTATGGAGTCAAATTATTTAATAGGATTGGTCGTCGGATTGAACTAACTCTTGCTGGGAGGATGCTGCAAGCAGAAGCACAAAAAATTTTAGACTCTGTTGAGTTGACTGAACGGGGACTGCGCGAATTAAACGATTTGCAAAGAGGTGAACTCAAATTAGGCGCAAGTCAAACAATAGGTAATTACTGGCTTCCCCGCTTCATCAGCTTATTTAAGCAACAGTATCCTGGCATCACTGTTGACTGTACGTTAGGTAACACTACTGAAATTAGTGAAGGGACGGTTACAGGATTGTTTGACCTTAGCTTGGTAGAAGGCGAAGTTGAGCCATCAATTTTAACTTCTTTACAGCAAACAATTGTGGGCGGAGATTGTCTGCAAATCGTTATCGGTCAATCTCATCCTTGGTTTGAGCGGAGTACAGTTAAGGTAACAGAACTAACAAACACTGGTTGGGTGATGCGCGAGAAAGGGTCAGGAACTCGTCAGCAGTTTGAGCAAGTGCTAAAACAGTGGGGTATTGAACTAATACAGTTAAATGTCATTTTGTCAATGAAAAGCGGTGATATGGTCAAAGCAGCCGTTGAGAGTGGGGTAGGGGCTGCGGCGATTTCCAACCTCATAATCACCAAAGAACTGCGTCTTGATATGCTCCGTTGTATTAAGGTTACAGGTTTGGCAAAAGACACTACTGATGCAAATTCACTCTCACGTCCCTTCTTTTTATTAAAGCATCGAGAACGCTTTCAAACCCGTATCTGCCAAGTGTTCGAGCAATTGCTAGTATCGGGGTAAATCTGTGGAATAGCTCCTTTTACTTCGACATTGGCTGTAGCTGAATCTGCACGGGCATTCCTGCAACATCATCTTTCAACGGTACAATTACCAAATACCGACGAGATTGTCCGCCTGCATTACCTTCTACAACCTGCCTAATCGGTCCCAATGTCGTGACAATTGCCGCACCAGAAGGGTTAGTTTGGAACTTTGCTAGCGGTTGTAATTTACCATAAGGTTTGCTAGGACGCTCCGCTAACGCCAATTGATACATACTTTTAGGTTGCAGTCCAGTCACTGCTGCTTCTAGTAAATCAATTATGCCCTGGTTGTTAACTGTTACAGTGGTCGCGGGTTTTTTCGCTGACGATCCTGGGGCACCCATCACTAAATGAGCCACTAAACCAGAGTTGCCCAAAGGCTCTAGATTTGCCAATCCATCTCCAGTAGGAACTGCATTGGGAACATAAACGATCGCTTGCGAGGATTGACCACCAGGAATCGTCACCATCACTTGATTTTTCAAAGTATCAATTGCGGTGACTCCAGTGCCATTTTCTAATGCTACGTAGATACGGGAACCATCACCAGAAGACCAAAGACCGTGGGGTAACTCGCCCGTTGGAATAGTTGCTACCAATTTTGGAGTATTCGTTGTTGTATAGACTTTGACAACATTTTCACCACCAACTGTAACGTAGGCAAATTGACCTTTCTGATTTCTGACGATATTGACATGGTTTGTAATCGGTCCGGTATCCAAGGTAGCAGTGACATTAAAGGGGGCTTCTGCATTAAATACTTGAACTTTACCCGTGTCTTTCAGCGTCAGCCAAACTTGCTTGTTGTCCGGAGTTGCAGCAATATTTGGGCAGAAGGGAGAGGCTTGTTTAACTGTTGCTACCACCTGATGGGACTTGACATCAATAACGCTTGTCTGGGGTGTGAAACTAGAGCAGACAAATCCATACTTACCATCGGGACGAAAAATTGTCATCCCAGGTCCATTGTCAACAGTGATGCGTTGTTTCTCTTGATACGTTTGACTATCTAACACAGAAACATAGTCTTCTCCACGTATTGTCACCCAAACTTCACTACCATCGGGTGTAAAGAAGGCTTCGTGAGGCGATCGCCCAACATAAGTGACGTGCTTAACTTTATTTGTCTGGGTATCAATAAAAGCTACCGAGTTGGAACCGACTGAAACCACCGCCAAGGTGCGATTGTCGGGCGAAAAACCCATACCATGCACTAGTAGTTGACCAGTATACAAGGGACTCAAATTCTCTGGCGCTGTTTTACCCAGACGAATCACACCCAATAGTTTATTGGTTTGGGGATTGTGTACAGAAATTGTATTAGACGTTTGGTCAGCCGTGTAAACCCGGTCACGCGAAGTAATGGAAATATCCGGTGTAGATGCTGCATAAGGAACTTGCCCACCAAAGGCAGACAGTGTTAAACCTAGTAAAATGGCAAATGTGATTGTAGCGATTATCGCTCGATTTTTCATAGAGATATTTTCAAACTTATTTTGACGATGAAGGCATGGGTGATTGTGGATGCTTGAGCGATAGCTGCATCAGTTCAATTTCTGAGTGTTGAGTGACGATAATCTCTTGCGCTAGTCGTCGCAGACGGGGATCTGTCCCGTACTGCAACTCAACCTTTGCCATCTCAATGGCTCCTTGGTGATGCGGAATCATCATGGCTGCAAAATCAGCATCAGGATTGCCATTCATCTGCACATGCTGCATTTGTGTATGCATAGAGGACATCGCTTGATCGTAAGCCTGATTTGCAAGAGTGTGATGTGGCATTATCATCGACGCTACTGGGATGCCAATTGATAATAAAAATAAAAAAGGTAGATTGAAAGACATATTTTTTAGTGTTGCTTTATGGCTTAACAATTTTCCAGGTTTCTTCAGCAATTTTTAAATTACCAGAAACGGGTTTGTAGAGCAAAGTATATTCAACAGGGATTTTAGTCTTGGCATTGCTGAATGTAACTAAAGCCTTGACTGTTTCTGTTCCTTGCTCTCCAGTGGTGGTTTTAACATTTGAGAACACAGAATTGAACTTATATCAAAGCTGAAGGTTACACCTTTTCATGGTGGTAACCCCCCGAAAGTTTCGCCCAAACAATATCTTGCCGCCAACTTCTGTTTACAAACCACTGACTCAACTTTTCGCAAAATCCAACATTGGTATGACTGACTCTTCTTAAATTCTGCTAGTTTTGTTTTTACAATATTTAAAGATTTTTTTAGTTGCGTTTGAAAGTCATTCAGTACACTTTTGCTAGACTCAACTGAGTCAATAACTAATTTGGTGCCATTCAAATAGCAGTTTTTAAGCACTTTAATTATTAGAAGTGCTTCAGAATTCTGATTGAAATCTGCTTCTGGCGTTTCTAAAAATCGATGCCTAGGAGTTATTGTGTTAGTTTTGATAACTCTAAAAAAAAGCCCGCCCATTTCATTTACCTCATCTTGGCTGATCATTCTTAGCTCTAGTGACCTATCTTTTTAGAGAAGGCTTACGTAGCGTCGAACTAGAAACTATCAGCCATGAGGGCGGTTCTCTGGTTATTCCAGAAGGCGAGTTTCATCACCACTGTTTTTGTAATACCAAAATCTCGACTAACTTGTCAAGATATTGGATTATGCTTCTTTGCTAAAGAACAAAACCTCTTGATGCTTGCGCTTGTAGTCATTTTCCAATCTGTAAATAATAGTTTAAACCTATTGTTTAAATAGTAAAGAACGTTTGCTTCTATTAATTGAAATGCCTAAAGTGAGATCAACCCTTCAGTACGAGATTGAAATGAAGCGAAGTCTGATCACAAAAAAATTATCCTCACTCACTAGCGATCAAAAACTCCTGTATCGAAAAATTGTCTTTATCCTAGCTGCTGGATTTTGTCTGACTCCTTGGGCTTCACCACCAATAGCGCTGATGTTAGGAATTTTCTTGGCGCTGACTCACGAGAATCCATTTCACAGAATTAGCCGCCCAGCATCTAAATATTTACTAGAAGCATCTGTAATTATGCTGGGGTTTGGCATGAACCTAGCCGTTGTGTTGAAAGCAGGGGCAAGCGGTGCTTTGTTTGCTGTGGGTAGCATCAGTGCTACTTTCATTCTTGGCTATTTCTTAGGAAAGTGGTTGAAGATTCCCATTAAAGCTTCTGGCTTGATTTCAGCGGGAACTGCGATTTGTGGTGGGAGTGCGATTGCCGCAGTCAGTTCAGTCATCAACGCAGCACAAAGCGAGATTTCGGTAGCAATGGGGACAGTTTTTGTTCTGAATGCCGTGGCTTTGTTTGTGTTTCCACCTTTAGGACATGTGCTGCACTTAACGCAGACACAGTTTGGAACCTGGGCTGGTGTAGCAATTCATGATATTTCTAGTGTGGTAGGTGCAGCATCACACTATGGTCAAAGTGCGCTGTATACAGCCACAGCCGTTAAACTCTCCCGCGCTTTGTGGATTATACCTATCTCAATAGCAGCAAGTTATATATTCCAACATCAGAATAAAAAGTCAGGGGAGAGTGTGCAACATAAACCCCAAGTACCCTGGTTTATTGGTTTGTTTCTCCTTGCTTCGATAGCGCGGACGTTTATCCCGCAGGTTGCTTCTTGGTCGCCTATAGTAACACACATCTCGGAAGCAGGTTTGACACTAACGCTATTTTTGATTGGTGCGGGTTTATCTCGACGGATGTTGAAAGCGGTTGGTTGGAAACCGATGCTTCAGGGTGTAGTGCTGTGGATATTTATTAGCGCTACTTCCCTGGGTGTGATTATGTTAGTCGTGCGCTAGTCGCAAGCGTCACTCCTTATATAGGTTTCGCTATTTAAATTAAAAATTTCATTTCCCAACCAATTTAACCAAACCAATACCACCAAAGTAAAGTCCCAAAACTGCTCCTGCTAAGAGACTTTGAGTAAAGGGATCAGTTGAAGGTGTCAGAATTGCTCCTAAAACCACCGCGCCCATAATAACGTAGCGCCAACCAGAAAGCATTTGTCCAGAAGAGACAATTCCCAAAGCACCAAGTAAGACTTGGATAATCGGAATTTGAAATGCTAACCCAGTACTAAACAGCAGCAACAAGACAAATTCAAAATATTTGTCAATCGACCATAATTGTTCCACAACATCAGCACCGTAGCTGATGAAAAATTTCAAAGCAGCTGGTACCAATAAAAGATACGCAAAGGCTAACCCTCCCGCAAACAAAAAACTCGATCCCAAAACCACAGGTCCCAGCAAGCGACGTTCGCGACGAGTCAATCCAGGGAGAACAAACTGGATAACTTGGTATAGCACAAACGGGCTAGACAAAACCAACCCACTGTAGCCTGCAACTTTCATTGAAACAAAGAAATATTCTCCGGGAGCCAGTTGCAGAAATTTTACTCCCTGTGCTGGTACTTCTAGCAGCTGAACAATCGGCTTAACGGCAATAAAACAGCCAACAACACCCACTACTACAGCAATGAGCGAGTAAAAAATTCGTTGTCGTAACTCTTCTAAGTGATCGAAAATTGACATTTCGACTTCACTTGGCAACTCGTCAAGAGGATCGATAGGATCTATTTCTGGTTTTGAGTCACCATTTGGTTCAAAGTCAACACTGTATGGTGTTGTTGTGTCTACGTTTTGTGGAGGTGTCATGAGTTAGCTAGAACGGCATCACCTGCTAACTATTGTATCTGGGAAGCAGGTGGATGTAGAGACGCGCCTTAAGCGCGTCTGTACTTTTTGACATCATTGAACCGGTAGTTGTGGGTGTACAGTCGAATATTTTCCTACCAACTGCGAAGTTTCTGAGTTATAGAGTCTTAAGTAATTCCAGTAATTACCCAACACCTGACGCACGTAATTTTTGGTTTCATCAAAGGGAATTGATTCGACAAATTCATCTAGATCGTCCTTTGGCAGGGTTTGTACCCACTTGGAAACATTACCGGGACCAGCATTGTAACTGGCGATCGCCAACATTGAGTTATTACCATACTGCTGATGAGTGTGATCCAAATACCAAGTCCCGAACATGATATTCTCGTTGGGATTTTCCAAATTTATTTTTGTGCTGTCCACCTGAATTTGTGGGGCAATCCATTTTGCTGTACTTGGTAGTACCTGCATTAAACCAACCGCACCAGCTGTAGAACGGACTTTTGGCTCAAAATGTGATTCCTGACGCATCAACCCAGTCACTAGCAGAGGATTGAGCTGACGCTTTTGGGACCATTGTTCAATTTCTTTTTGATAGGGGAAAGGATAACGAGCTTGCCAGTAAGTGACTTGTTTGCTTAAAGCCTGATATTGTGCTTGTTCTTGCGGTGTTTCTCGATCTTCCAATTTGGAAATTTTGTCAATTCCAATAATATTTTCTCCCTTTGCCAGCCGCATCAAACCCTCAGTAAATTGCTCTGCTACTGTTGGTTGCATTTTGTTCTGAAATTCGGTTTGCCATTGCAACCAAGCATCGCGGTCTTGAGCAAGGAGGTATAATTCTTTAAATGTCTCAGAACCAGCAGTTGGCACCGGACGCTGGAACGGGACGAGGCTTGGGTTCATCGGGCGCACGGAGTTGAAATTGCCAACATTGAGTCCTAAAGTTGCCCCTGCTCGCCACGAATAGTAAGAATGGGGAAAATTGCTGAGGGTATACTCATAAGCTTGTTTTGCTTCCTGCTTTTTCCCCAGTTTTGTTGCCCATTTTCCAACCCAAAAGCTTGCTCTAGGAGCCAAAATACTGTTGGGGTTATTTTTGGCGATCGGTTCTGCCCATTGCCATGCAGCTTTATAATCTTTAGCTTTCGCTTTTTGTTGTGCAATTTTCCAGCGATATTCTGCCGCTTCCTCAGAATTACCGTACTTGGTAATCAGGAGCTTAGTAGCCTCACTCGCTGCTTTTTGATCTTGAGCTTGAAGAATTTTGATTTTTTCTACCAGTGCTTTACCTGCTTTGTCAGGAAATTTAGTAATAACCTGATCAAGATACGGCAAAGCATCTTTACGTACTGTTGCCATTTCTGCTAAGCGTAACAGACCAGTGCTAGTTTCTTTGGCATCGGGAAATGCCTTGACAAGTTCTTGATAGACAACAAGGGCTTCTGGTCGTTTTCCACTTATTTGCAATCCCCTGCCAGCACGGTACAGGTTGAGGGGTGTTTTACCTGCTTTGGCGTAAGCTGTCGTTGCTTTGCCAAATTCATTATTTTCCCAGAAAGCTGAACCAACAATTTCCCACTCTTCGGGTTTAAGGGTGGAATTGTTCGCCAGCTGATTCAACACAGGTACAGTTCCTGGTTGGTCATAGGCATATTTTGCCAAAATTAACTGCAATTGCGGTTGATTGGAATTTGTCTCCAACCGTTTACGGATAATTTCCCAGGTAAGGGGATGAGAAGGAAATTCAGCTATTGCTTTGTCCTGATACTCCGGGAGTCCAATCAGATACAAGGCTTTAGCAGCAGCTGGTTGTTTGGGGTAGTCTTTGATTACTTTCTGCCTCAGATCTGAGGCTTTGCCTTCTTGTCCTAGAATTTCGTGTGCCTGCGCTTGTTTTAGCAATACATACGGAGCAAAGACTGGATAATCTCTGTCTAATCCATCTAGTAACTTTAGTGCAGGTTCAGCTTGCTTTTGCTCAATTAAGTCACTTGCTAAAAGATAACGAGCGCGATTTTGATCTGCTGAATTTGATCCCTCCTTTATTAGTGCTTCTAGTTTTGCACCACGTTCTTGCGGAGATTGTGATACCAAGGCAAAAACGGGTGATTTCGCTTTGCTTTCTTCCGAAAGCTTCTCTGGTTCAGTCTTGTGCGGTTTAAGCCATTGACTTACTGATTTTCCTATCTCGGGAGCCGACAGGATTGCCCCACCTAAGAAGGCACATAGTCCGGCACCCACTATGAGAGAAATATGCTTTGTCTGTAGCTTCTTCAGCATCGATTCCCGCTGAAAATTTCACATGAATTTCTTGCCACTTTAGCATTACTGGTGGTCAACGTCTTCAGTTTTAACTTTTATATTTTTTATATTCGGAAACAAGGATGAGATTAACTTTGAACTTTTAGGAATTATTGACACAATGTTTGCGTAAGTAATCTTTGTTAAGGATTAGAGAACTAAGACATACTACTTTTCATATCAAGACTTTTTTTCATAGTAAACACTTATTTTCTCGCTCAGCTTGTTATTAAAATGACTCCATGTTTTTTTATCGTTAAACTGATTAATACTAAGTAATATAAGTAGATACAAATAGACTAGGGTTAACTACATTAATAACGTTTACAACTCTCACTCAATAACTCCTGACAACCTGAACGAGTTAACTTTATTACTAATACAAACTCTTTTCAAATGTGATGACGTTATAAATCATACAGATATTGAGAGAAGAAAGCCATCAATTGTTATAGTCTTGAATCAACCTATAGTTATATCTTTATCCCTCTAACGGAAGATGTCAAAATAACACAAATAGCTATTCTAATAATTTGTAGTCAGAGTATTTAAAAAAGAGTTCGTGACTCATAACCGAGCGATAATTTTTGCATGATTTTCTTTGCGTTTGTCTTTGTTTGATCTCAAGACAAATGGTCATAGCAATTTAGAATGATGGAAGCATGCCCATGCATGAAACAAGACGAGTCGTAGGAGCATTTTGCTCCCAAATTTTTTTAACCAAAATCAGATCAAAGCCTATACCCACAAATTGAAACATTTAGGATGCTGCCTGAATGATTCTTAAGAGGGAACAGGAATAATAAACAGCAAATAACCTGTTTTTAATGCTGCGCTAATTTAGGAGTCCTCCCTTTCAAACCAATCATCAACTTGAGAGCAAAGACTTTTACCAAAGGTATTCGCTGCATCATCCATAACCCAAGGCGACGAACTATCACAACTGGCAAGATATTGTTAGAAAACATTCGATCTAACAAATCAGTAAAACCTAAAATTGTCAAGTTCTCCCGTTTGCGCCAGCGTTCGTAACGTTTGAGAACTTGAATGTTACCGATATCTTCACCTTGAGCATCCGCTTCTTGCAACACTTGCGCCAAAGCAGCCACATCGCGAATACCCAAATTCAAACCTTGTCCGCCTACGGGATGGCAATTGTGTGCTGCATCGCCAATTAAAGCGAGTCGGTGGAGGGCATAGCGATCGCTCTGCATGAGTTGTACCTGAAAAATAAAGCGATCGCCCAACAATTCCAACCTCCCCATCTGGTTCCCATAACGCTTGCTTAATTCTGTCAAAAACTGCTCATCATCCAAGGCGCACAAAGCTTTAGCTTCTTCATGGGGGGCAGTCCACACAATTCGGCAACGGTTTCCTGGCAAAGGTAAAATTGCAAACGGACCACTAGACCAAAATTTTTCGTATGCTGTGTTGTTGTGGGGTTTTTCTGGTTTGACAAAAGCAACAATACAAGATTGCCAATATTTCCAGCCACGGGTTTTAATTCCAGCAGCTTCACGGATAGGGGAACGCGATCCATCTGCGGCTACAATTAATTTACTGCGAACCGTCTGCATCTGGTCTGCTATTTTAACATCCATCGTCACCACATCCTGCTGATACTGGATATTAAGGACTTGAGCAGGACACAGATATGTGACGTTGGGACAATTTTTGACAAACTCCTGTAAGGGATGCAACAGTGCTTGATGTTCTGCCACATAACCTAAATCTTTTGTGTTTATATCCTTAGTTTCCCATTCCACCACACTAGGATAATCAGCATCAGAAAGACGCACACGGCGGTAAGTCTCAATGTTGGGCAATATTTTGTTCCAAATTCCAATTCCTTGGAAAATGAGCGCCGAAAGCATATGCACCGCATAAGCTTGTCCTTTGGCTACCGCCGCTGATTCTACTTTTGCTTCTACCAGCAGCACACTTAACCCGGAATCTTTCAATGCAGAGGCTAGGGTTAAGCCAACAATCCCACCGCCGACGATGACTAAATCATAATCATATCCCCGCGTCTGTGTCGGTGTTTGGGGAGGGTTAGGGGTTTGAAGCTGCGCTTGCGCCATTGTTAAGATAAGTTACAGCGTTTTCATTCTTATTTTGACGCAAGGGGGCTAGGAAGAGCAAGTTGAGGAGA
The DNA here is from genome assembly GCF_963888615.1 of Brasilonema octagenarum UFV-OR1. Taxonomy (NCBI): domain Bacteria; kingdom Bacillati; phylum Cyanobacteriota; class Cyanophyceae; order Nostocales; family Scytonemataceae; genus Brasilonema; species Brasilonema octagenarum. The sequence continues at coordinate 10,428 of NZ_CAWPKW010000079.1, forward strand.
TGTCAGTCTCGAATTGCCAGAATAATAAGTGTTTTTGAACCGCAGAGGCGCAGAGGACACAGAGAGAAGAGGTAGCGGAAAGAAACTGTACTCCTTGCGGAGAAGAGGTAGTGGAAAGAGTACTTACATCTCCATCTGTGATAGCGACGATAGTGGTTTCCATCTCCTTGCGGAGAAGAGGTAGTGGAAAGACAGATACCATTACTTTTTCAGAGCAAGACCCTGAAAAGTTTCCATCTCCTTGCGGAGAAGAGGTAGTGGAAAGTCGGAGTTTTGAAAGATGGGACGTTTCTCTAAAAAGTTTCCATCTCCTTGCGGAGAAGAGGTAGTGGAAAGAGTTAACTTCTGGAAACCTTACTGGGTGAGACTTTCAGACCCCCCAATCGACGCATCTCGAAAAAGTGATTAAACTGTCTCAGAAATAAATTAATTTTGAGGTCGCAAAAGCTTACTGGGTAAACAATCGACACCAGTCAACGAAGTTATGCGGTTTTCAAGGATCGGGTGAGTGGTGTCGATAAACGTCACACACGCTGCATAAACTATAAGAGCATTATCGTGTGACCGTAAACTTTTGGTATAGAAACTTAATTGTGTATTTGGTGGATAATAATGTTATTACAATAGTATTACCCTAAGAATGCAAGAGATAACTATGTATACGTTAAAAGTTCGTAAAGTTGGAAATTCTTTAGGAACTACCTTACCTAAAGAAATTTTACAAAAACTGAGAGTTGACGAAGGTGACACCATATTTGTAACAGAAACTGCTGATGGTGTTTACCTCACAGCTTCTAATCCTGATTTTGAAAAAGCGATGGAAGCATACAAGAAAGTAAGTTCTAAGTATAGGAATGCGTTGCACGAATTAGCAAAATGAGGAGTGGAAACGAACCGTTTTGGTTAGACGAGGCAATGATTAGAGCTATGCACGCAGACCAACAACATCAGCATGGCGGTTTATCTGGTAGCAATGAAAACTTAATTCAAGCGACATTAGCCAGACCGAAAAATTTATTCGTTTATGGCGAATCAACACCTACGATATTTGAGTTAGCTGCTGCATACTGTTACGGATTTGCAAAAAACCATGCTTTTGTAGATGGGAATAAAAGATTATCCTTCGTAGCAATGGCTACTTTTTTAGAACTAAACGGTTATTCTTTTGACGCTCCAGAAGTAGAAGTAGTTGTAATGATGGAAGGAATAGCCTCTAGCGAAGAAACACAGGAATCGTTAGCTGTGTGGATACAAAAAAACTCAATAGAGTATGGAGAATGACCAAATCGGTAGTTGAGAAAAATCTATGATGCTTCAACGCTACAAATAAAAATACTCGCCATTCTAAACAGCGAGCAAAGCTTAATGAGCATGAGGATATATAGTTTTGACGAGATGCTTGCCTGATTAAGCCCGCTTATTAACTATTATTTATTGAGCAGGAGAAGGTGAAGCAGGAGTGGATGGAGAGGTGGAAGGTGATGTTGTGGGTGTAGTACCTGTAGGTGTTTTGGCAGAGTTAGGAGTGCGAGTCTTTTTTACCGTACCAGTTTTCTTCTTTTTAGTCGTGGAAGGTTTGGTAGTAGTACTAGGCTTGGTAGTTGCACCGGAAGTTGGTGTGGGTGATGTCGTTGTGGCGGGAGAAGACATTGTTCCCTGTGCGTGTACAGCAGGTGCAGTTAGGGCTACAGGAGCAGCAACCACAAGAGACAGAAGTAAAGCTTTTGTAATCTTGTTCATGTGAAACTTTTATCACTCAAGAATCAACCATTCAACTATCCCAAGAAGATATGACATTGTAGTGTTATTGATATGGAGTTTTTGTGTAAATTTTTGCCTTTGTTAGGTTAACGAGGTAACAGATTAGGTTACTTTAGTCAACTTTTTTATAAATAAAAAAAACCCCGCTGGACCTTGAGGAACGCAACGGGGTTAGATTCTGTTATGTGTGTCGAGGAGGAGGAATAGGAATTGGGAACATCCCAAATGTGTAAGTTATATCAAACTCAGATTACGTTTAATTTGGTCGATCTAGCTTGAAAATAGAACTCAGAACTCAGAACTCAGAACTCAGAAGAAAAAATCAATTTTCATATGTTCTAGTGTACGCAGTTCATGACGACTACTTAATTTTTATCGAAGAATCAATAATCTAAGTATTTCATACAGTTATGTCAGTCTCATGTTCTTGACATGGAGTTTTTGTGTCGATTTTTGCAGGTTTGACATCTCAAATTCCAAAATTATCATTACAGCCAAAAGTTGCAAGCTGAGAGTATTTTTTCATCTGATAATTAACAATTAGATCTTCTAAACATTGTCTTTTTCAGTATTTTATGTGTTTTAATTGCAACAATTTTAAATTTTACAAGTGAGATTTCATATCAAAGTTCAAGCCATCACAGCCATCAATTCTTCTGACATATCAAAATTAGCGGTAACATTTTGTACATCCTCTAAGCTTTCTAAACTATCAATTAACTTCAGAAGTGAGCGTGCCTGATCTGGAGCAGTCACTTCTACATTGTTGGCAGAAATCCAGCGTAGTTCGGCATCAGTCACCCCAAAACCCTTTTGTTTGAGAGTTTGACTCAGGTTCTCTAAATTCACTACTTCGGTAAATACTTCAGCAATTTGCTCTTGTGTCATTTCATAAAACTCAGCACTTCCTTCAAGAGATGCTTCTAAAAGCTGTTCTTCATCGACGATTCTCTCTACAGTACAAACGCCTTTTTGGGAAAACATCCAGCTGACACAACCTGTTTCACCGAGGTTACCACCATTTTTACTAAAAGCAACACGTAAGTCTGCAGCAGTACGATTACGATTATCTGTCAAGGCTTCAATGAGGATCGCAACTCCTCCAGGACCGTAACCTTCGTAACGAATTGCTTCTAAACTAGAGGAATCACCTGAGAGTGTACCTCCACCCTTGGCGATCGCTCTTTCAATGTTCTCATTAGGTAAACCCGCCGCTTTTGCTTTTTCTATTGCGGTACGCAGTTGAA
>NZ_CAWPKW010000080.1:0-13423 GCF_963888615.1 Brasilonema octagenarum UFV-OR1
GGAGACGCTACGCGTATCTCCTACGGAGACGCTGCGCGAACGCTCTTAGCGTGCGTTTGCGCTTACGCAGTCGCCTAGGGAGGAGCCAGTACTGCGGGAGGGTTTCCCGACAGCCAGGTATCTGGCGTTCGAGACCCGTCATTCGCGCTGTCTCACCGGACGCGCAAACTTTTCGCAAAATTAAGAAAGCCTAACAAGGGTTTGGGAGTGTGTATCTGTCGCATTCTTTTTTCAAAGGGGTTCCCGAGGACAGTTCTCACAGGAGGAAAACCCTCCTTTGAGAACTGTCCGTCCCGTTAAAGGATGTGGCGTCCGTGGGGATATTCGCCAATCGTGAAGCGCGTTAGCCCATTCTGTCTTCTAACTTCTTCTGATAACCCAAAACTGACCAGTTCTAATCCTTAATTTCTAATTCCTAATTACTAAGCCAAATCTCCCCTAAAATAATTAGCGAGTAAGCGTCAATATATATTATGCGAATAGTAGCCCTTGTCCCTGGCGGAATTGGCGACCAAATTCTGTTTTTCCCGACCTTAGATGACCTGAAGCACTATTACCCCAATGCTCAGGTAGATGTTGTTGTGGAACCCCGCTCAAAGACTGCTTACCGGGTGAGTAAGTCAGTCCATGATGTACTGGCGTTTGACTACAAAGACCGTAACAGTATGGCAGATTGGGGCAACTTGATAGGCACGATTCGCGATCGCGAGTACGATGTTGCCATAGCTTTAGGGCAAAGCGCTTTAGTGGGCGTTTTCCTGTGGCTGACTGGAATCCCCACGCGAATTGGCTACAAGAGCAAAGGATCTATTTTTCTCACCAATTCAGTTCCTTTGAAAACAGAACAGTATGCTGCTTGCATGTATCATGACTTGCTGCAAGGGTTAGGTATTAACTCCCCAACTCCCGAGTTAGCAGTTAATGTACCAGTACCAGATATTGACTGGGCAACTAAGGAGCAACAGCGCCTGGGGATTAAGGAAACTGGCTACGTTTTAATTCACGGTGGTTCTAGCGCACTTGCCAAAACCAAAGGTCTGGATAAAGTTTACCCTGTGGCAAATTGGCGGCAGATTATTCAAGACTTCCAACAAAAGCAGCCAGAAATGCCCATAGTAGTCATCCAAGGACCAGAGGATGGAGAATTTGTCAGCAGTCTCAAACAATCCGTACCCAATATCAAAATCAGTAGTCCTGATGATATTGGCAAATTGACAGCGATGATTGCTGGAGCAAATTTAATGCTGTGTACCGACAGCGCCCCGATGCACTTGAGTGTGGCGGTACAAACTTATACCATTGCCTTGTTTGGTCCGACAAACCCAGCAAAGTTGTTACCCACGAGTGATAAATTCCTCGCCATTAAATCTTCTACAGGTAAAATGGCAGATATCTCGCCTCAACTCGTGTTGGAGAAAATTTGGGGTGGGTAAACCTGCTGTATTCCTAGACCGCGATGGAGTATTAAATGTTGAGGCTGGCTACATTCACCAACTTGAAGATTTACATTTAATTCCTGGGGTTGCCAAGTCCCTGCGCCAGCTCAATGACCAAGGTATTTTTTGCTGTCTAGTTTCAAATCAATCCGGACCTGCCAGAGGTTATTATCCAGATAGTCACGTACAAGCGTTACATCAGCGACTTTGCCGACTCTTGGCACAGGAGGCTGGAGCAAAATTAGACGCTTTGTATTATTGTCCCTACCTCAGCCCACCAGAAGGAGGACTTGATCCAGCGTACACCCGCTGGTCTACCTGGCGCAAACCCAATACAGGCATGTTGGTTGCTGCAGCCTGGGAACACGATTTGGATCTGAGGCACAGTTTTATGGTGGGGGACAAAGCAACTGATGTGGATATGGCACACAATGCTGGCTGTGTGGGTATTTTGGTGCAAACAGGTTTTGGCGATCGCGTTTTGGTGGGTGATTACCAGCACCACACAAAACCAGATTACATCGCCAAAGATTTAGCTGTAGCTGTTGAATGGATTTTACAGCAGTTATAGATTAAAAAAAATACAAAAATACAAGTGCTACCGAGCTTCACTTCGGCACAGCTTGTCTCAAAAACTTTTGTTACTATCTAAAATCCGCCTTTAAAAGGCGGATTTTAGCTTATTGACTTTCCTAATGAGTCAATACCATTATTAGACGCATAATAGCTTGATATTTTATTCTTTTGCAAAATTTTTTGCAAAAGGCTAGTAGAAATAAGATATTTTCGGTAGATTTTTGATAGAGCAAATTTTTTAGGTAATCTACTACACATTTATCGTGTTTTGTCATTATTGGGCATAAGTTGGAAGTTTAGCTTGGGTATAGCTTCTAGCCTAATTTATGAAGATAACATTGAGTTATCTTATTAAAAACCTTGAAATGACAAAGAAAATTAAAGAAGTAACGAGTTTTTTATCTTGTTACGAAACTAATTCACGAGAACCAAAAATTTACGCTAGAACAAAGAATAGTAACCTTAGTGCAGCAAGCTCAGGATTCTCGGCTGCATGGCAATAAATACTTGCCATTCTTATCAGGTGTGGATAGCTTACCGATAGATCTAACGCGCCATGTTATGTGTTCCTTAACTTCCCTCTTGCTGTCAGGCTGGTGCATCTAACAAGAATGTGACGAAAAATACAAGGAAAAACAGATGGCGATTCGAGTACATGGCTTCATGAGCAGCGGAAAACGTTACATCCAAGTAGAAAACCAACCTCACCACATCACTGGGATTTTCAAAACGCTCATGCACTTTTCAGAAAATATGCATCACTGCACGCTAAAAGATGCGGAAAATGCCTATTTTAAATATGAGGAAGATGGAACAATTACTTTCTATCAACGTGAAAACTCTGAAATGTGTGATTCAGTAGGAATTTGGACATATCTTGTCTATGAATGTCCAGAGGCTGAAGAAAAAGTTTTCCCTGACTTATCTATTGATACAAGTGCAAATTCTTTGAAGCAATTGTTTGCTGGTTACAAAATTGTTCAAGTAACTGTAGACATAAAGGATTATCTCAAGTATCAATATATTCAAGATGAATATCTAGATGTTCAACTACCCTGTGATTGGAATACATCAGTTGGTAGAAAAATTGCCAACCTTCTTTTAGAAGAATTTGAGGCCTTTAAATCATCTACTATTTTTACAGAACGTGCTGGTCAAGAATACGGAAAAACTGTTTTAGACGGTTTTATCAAAGCTGCACAAGAAGTTTTGGAAAACGGTGGAACTCTTAGAGACTTTGAATCTGCTCAATACGATGTGCTAAAGAAAATTAGAATTGATGACATGGCAAATTTAATTCTTGAGTATAACGATTATCGGATCTGGCAAGCGGCATTACCGAGTAAATCGAAAGCAGTTGAATATGCTTTTAGTACAGCATTAAGACTGATATGCCGTATTAAGTAAGTTAGTGGACAAAAGTGTTTCATGTTCGTTGCGAGCGTTCTTTGTAGCGTGCCGTTTGGTGCTAGCCGTGGCGTCAGTCATAGTCAGACTGAAGCAATCGCAGGGGTTTGCTATTGCTTTAGTCTGCTGGAAGAACCGTATGGACAAAGGGTAGCCTCACAGAACTAACAAAGCAGATACGGGTTTCCCCTTAGGATCTGCGCTTTGCGATCGCCGTACGTTCCGTATGCTCGTAGCATGGTACACAAACGCAATTACCTTGATTACGATTATTTATGTCCACTGACTTAGTCTTGATTTAAAGCACTTACAAGTAATAGAATACCCAGCCGTCGTGGTTCACCAATCCTCAAAGAACTGCTCAAAAATCATCGGTTTTACTAAGATACATATCAAACGGCTGGGCATTTTCTTTTTTGGAGTTCCCTAAGGACTAGAGAAAATTAGTCATAGTTACTAGTGATTTTAAGATTCCCGACAACTTTGGCGAAGTCGGGAATCTTGTGATTCACGGTCATGGGTAGCATGCCCGTAGGGCTTATGATTTAATGATTAAAACATTTCAAAGAAGGCATCATCTAACTCATAACCTAGGAGTTGTGCCATCGACTGGAGGCGAGATTTACTAGGAATACCCTGCTGTTGTAACCAATCGTTTAAAGCAAACAGCTTGTGCATTAAAAAGATTTCTAAAGCTTCAGGATTATACTGAATTCCTTCTTTGGTACTGAACTGGTGCGGGACAAGCATTGCTGCATAACGGGCAAATTCGCCAGTTTTCCAATCAAGTAAAAATGGTAACCAAGGATAGCGAGTATCTAAACGGATAAACCAGAGCCGCACCTCTGGAATTTCTGAAAGTTCCCGTGGATCGCCTGGTTCGAGAGTATAGTCGATATCAAAATGCAGTTGCTGCTCGTAGGATGCGATCGCGCCTTGCGCGGCTCCCTGCTGGAGCATCGCGCCTTGCGCGGCTCCCTGCTGGAGCATCGCCCCCTCTTGCAGCAATTTTTCAATCTCTGTGACTACGGGGGACAGATCCAAGGAGTTAATGCAGTCGGTGTTGAGTGGGATAGTGATTGTCATTGAAAGAGCAGCTAGGGGGTTATGCTCAAGAGTATGATCGAGAATCCACAGTAGCAGCTTTCGACTATTCACGCTACATATACTGTCAGATTCTCAACTAAAACGCCAATCACTGCAAAAATTCTCGCTTCATATCCTCAAGTGACAGTTTTTGCCTGCTTTAAACTCTTGCCTTGCCTTCTAAATTATTGCCAAAAACTCTGGATTCATGTTTAGGGATAATGACTGTTATGGGAATCTATAGTGAATTGCATCTGCAAAAAATACAGCCCTCGCTAACCCTCCACTTGGTAAAGGACACAACAGAAGACAATTGACTGAAGAACTATTACAACAAGACAAAAATAAAAAGATGTGATTTTACTTATTTGGTGATGGTAGCTTTATTTGCTGCGCCCGACGTACTAGCGTTAAAGTAGACGTTTGCAGCCATTTTAAGCTAAAGTTGTAATGAGTTCATTTTATATTGAAAGGGTGAAAAACCATTACTCAACCAGCACAAAAACTCTTCACCCCCCTAGTGATGTCCGCACTCATCAACAGCAAAAACACTGCTAAAGCGGAGCTAACAGGGTGCAAAATGTTGGATATATAAAATAACAAATAAACACTTCCCAGGGAAAATTAACCCATCAGTTAATAAACTTTAAGATATGCAAAAGCAAACGATATCAACAAAACCTATTCGTTCATTGGAAGATGCTCTTGAGCAGTGTCAGGTACTGGGTATGCGCGTTAGCCGTCAGCGTCGCTTTATCCTAGAACTACTTTGGGAAGCAAGAGAGCATCTTTCTGCCAGAGAAATTTATGATCGCCTGAATCACGAAGGTAAAGAGATTGGGCATACCTCTGTTTATCAAAATTTAGAAGCGTTATCCAGCCAAGGCATCATTGAATGTATTGAACGTTGTGATGGACGTTTATACGGCAATATTAGTGATTCCCACAGTCATGTTAACTGCTTGGATACAAATCAAATATTGGATGTTCATGTAGAACTACCAGAAGAATTTATCCGTCAAATTGAAGAACAAACAGGAGTGCGGATTACTGAGTATAGTATTAACTTTTATGGTTACCGTAATTCGCAAGAGAGCAAATGAGGGTTGATAGTGAGTTGCGCCCAAGTGCAACCACTACCAGTTACCAATTACCAGATTCACTTTAGTTATCGTCATCGCCTACAACCGTTTCGCTATCTGCATTTTCAATGACTCCAGAAGGGAGTGGATTGTAAAATAGTTCCAACCAAAGAAACTACGCTCATTTGTCTAGCTTATTTACGACTAAAGTAAAAAAAGCTTGCGTTTTTAAGCAGATTATGAGCGATCGCCCTTTAAGATTATTGTTAATAGACCAAGACCCCATCTTCCGATTAGGGCTAAAAGTAGCTTTGGAAGAATTCTCCAACTCACAGGTGGTATCGGAGGCAGACACAGACACTGCTGCATTGCAGATTTTAGCCAAACTTGCACAAGAAAATCCAAACCAAGTCAATTTAGCCGTTTTGGAATTGGGGAATAGTCGCTTTGTTTCTAGCCAGCAACTGGGTTTACAACTCTGTCGCCATTTAAAAACCCAGTACCCCAATCTGCCATTATTACTTTTAAGTTCTGTTCAAGAACAAGGACTACTTCTAGCAGCAAAAGCTGCTGGGGTTGATGGTTACTGTCCTAAAGGAACTCCTATTTCTGAATTAGTCACCATTATGCACGATGTGGTGGCAGGTGGTTCATCCTGGAATTGGGAGATGGGAAAACAGAACATGAGGATTTACAGAAGCGAGGATGCAGGATATGCTCTTGAAAACCTCACGTCTTCTGAACTTCCTTTTGCTCTGTTACGGAAGCGTGTACGGTTATCAGGGATTGGGTACATCAACGTCACTTTGACACAAGTGACAGCACAATTACAAGTTCCCGGATTAGCATTATTAGATCGGGCAGTGTTAGCTGGGCAAAGACGAGAATTGCTAGCAGCGCGTTGGCTGCTGAATCGATTATTAGCTTCATCACTGGAAAGGCGACAGGAGGTACAGTCGCATTCACGTAATGTTTCTGCAAGCAATAATTTCGCATCTGCACAGTTGCAGTCTGCGATAAATTCTCTGCCAAGTACTTCTGTTTCCAAATCTGACTCACCAGCTTCTGTGCTGAGTCCTAGATCATTACAAGCGGCATTATTTGCATCCTGTCTTACCAAACTTCAGCTTCCTTTACAAAATGTGACAGCTACTCCTTTAGAAATTGATATTTTACGTGAAGACAAAAAACGTGATTTACTTTATCTTATTTTACAAAAAATTGCTGACGCACTAGATGAAATGCGTGCTTCTGTGGTAGAGATAAGCCAATTATATGAATTAAAAAGTACTGTATTGCTGGATGTATGGCAATCAGCAACTACGAGCTTTTTTGGCAAATTTTCTCGGGTGCAAGTAGACAATAATAATTTAGAAATAGTTACTTTTCTTCTGCAAGATGCGGCTGTAGTGCGTTCAGAAATTCTCAATCAAATTCCTCTGGTTGAGGAGTTATTTTCCTATCTCCTATTTCAAAGAAATTTGCAAATTGATAATACTTCCTATCCAGCAGGTAGCTTTGAAGCAAAGGAGTATGCAGAAATGATTCTGGAGAATTTATTGATTCAGATAGCCAATGGTGTCATGCAACCGTTGCTCAACTCTTTAGCAGATGTAGAAGAAGTGAAGCAAAATTTTTATGATCGTCAATTAATTTCTATACGAGAAATTGAACGATTTAGAAATAATTTGTCGTGGAGATATCGCCTTAGAAATTATGTGAATGAGCCGAAAGCAATTTTTGAAAGCCGCTATGAGCTATTTGTCTTTGCACCTCGCGGTATTGCCACAACTTCCATTTATGCGCCGCGTGGACAAGAGTTAACGCAACTTTCTGGGATTCCGCTAGTTGTCACGCTAGCAATAGAATTTCGTGATGCGATCGCTCCTCGTATACAATCGCTCTTATCCTTGTTTGGCAGCGGTGTTGTCTTTGTTCTCACGCAAGTTATTGGTCGTGGTATCGGTTTGATTGGTCGTGGTATTCTTCAAGGAATTGGCAGTGTTTCTTTAAGGGAAAAAAAGAATAAAAAGTTATGATTTGGCAATACTTGAGAAAGACACACAACACAGAACTTTAAGGCAGAATGAAGCACTGGACAATTCCGCCTTAGAGTTCTTAGTACTGAGTTTTACCCAGTTTTTCACTTTTCAAAAATGCCTAATCAACGGAAGTTGATACTAACAGCGTAGCTTGATTCTTAGACACTTGTGCATCCAACTTGGGTGTTGGCATATGCTTCATTTCCCAAACTTTCAGCAGAATTAGGTATTCGTAGAAAGCTTGCAATGTACACCAAGTAAACCCAGCGCGTCCGTCTAAGCAGCCACCTAAGATAAAATACATATACAAAAAACGTATGATTGGTCTAGCTGGTAAGCGCAAGGACAAATTTTTTAAGGCGCGGCGTCGTTCGACTTCTGACTTCCCAAAAAATAAATCTTTCCAGCTAACTGTTCCGTTTTGTAACTGATAAAGGGTTTCTCTGGCTTCATCTGTGGAGTAACGGTTGTGCTTATCAATCCAGCGGCTGAACCCCTTGCCAGAAGTATAATGAGGGTATGTTTCTTTCAAAAAGCTTGTTGAACCGTCACAAACTTCTCGTTCTGTATGACCATAGTCTGTAAACCAGACTTTACCGTGGCGGAAAAGGCGCAGTTGGTAACGAGGATATTGGGTACTGCGGCGAATCCAAGAATTCATGAACATGACACGTTCAGCGGCATAGTAGCCGATGTAATCTGGATTACGACTCGCTTTTTGGCATTCCGCGAACAGTTCTGGCGTCATGCGTTCGTCAGCTTCTAGAATATAAACCCATTCATACTTGGGAGATATATTTTCTAGCATCCAAGTACGTTGACGACCGTGGCTTTCAAAAGCGTGCTGAACCACACGAACTGGATAGCGGTTGGCGATTTCGACGGTGCGATCGCTACTGCATGAGTCTACAACAATAATGTCATCTGATAGCATCGCCGACTCGATACAAGCGGCGATATCTATTTCTTCGTTATAAGTCAATATGTAAATTGAAAACATTCGCAATCTTAATTGATCTGACTTGTCTTGTGCGGAATTTTACTTTGTTCTGGTAAATATATGCAAGTCAACTAAGATCATCTTCATCAGGAATTAATAAAAGTGGCAGTATGAGCTTATGAGAATGTAAGTAAGTCGTACTGCCTTCAAAATAATGGACTAGCGTGCAGGCATTTTGCGTTTACCACCTAGAGCATTCATAGCTTTTAATCCTGACCAGCCGATAATAATGTAAGCAATAGACAACAGCAAACTGCCTATAATAATTCTCAAACCGGGCTTCCAATTGTCTTCAGCTTGTTTTATCAGTTCATCGCGGCGAGCGCGAATTTGCTGTAATCTTTGGTCATAGAGTTGCTTTGGATCACTTTGTTGGGCTATGAATTTGTCAAGTTCTTGAGGATTGGCTTTGAATTTCTTGAGCAAATCTTTTGTCGCTTGGGGAATATTGGGGTTATTCAGTGCTTGCTGATAACGCTGATTATCTTGAAGAAGTTCAGTATATTGTGCTTTGACTTGGGCTTTCTGCTTCTCTACAGATGCTTTGACTTGATCGTTACCAAGTTGAGCTTGCACTTGGTTAAGCTGACCTTTCAATTGGTTTTCTGCTAGTTGTGCATCTCTGGTGATTTGATCCACTGTTTGAGTTCTTTGATTAATGATATTCCCAGCATGGACAGGAGCAATAATCAAAAAGAGTAATCCCAAGATACTTGATATGACAAGAGCTGGCATTCTCAAGTCTATAGATTGGGGTTGAGTACCATCATCAAAACTGTCAATCCAATAGCCAGTAAATAGCATACCCAATGCGACTAATGGCACCACTCCTCGATCAACCAAACTTGCTGCCCATCTAAGTTGCAACAGCTTATCGGTTGGGCTGAAGTCAAGGCTTAGAATCAAAAAATCAATCAAAAAGGACAATATTAAAATTATCCCAATCACTTTGAGTGTGCGGGCTGCGATCGCAGCACCTAAACGGTTATTCATAGTTGTTTTTCGTTTTGTAGTTGACTGAAGTCAATATTTTATATAAAGGTACTGGAATATTGTTCCTATTCGGCTACCTATTATTTCTGTCTGAGAGATTCTTTTTTGGGTGATATATTTTCTACCCTTTAATGTCAGCCACACCACGGTAGCATCTCGATTCTAGGTTGTCTTCAGAAAAACCCTTGTGTAAAAAAAAACATAAGTAACACTGGGAACGTTGATAGCTGTAGTAAATATTCCATTAGAGAGGTTTGAGATACATTTTTATGGTGTGATGGGTGGAGTGTAGGGCAAAAAATCACTACAGACTCTCGTCACAACAAATCAGTTTAGTGCTTAAGTTTGAGAATCTCTTCCCAAATTGGCAAATCCTCTGGGCGATCAATATCAGCCAAGTGAGGTAAGTCAGCGACTGATAAATTCAACGTCTGAGCAATACTTATAGTCTGATGGAACACTTGAGAGGTTCCCCAGTCTATATTGATAAATAATTCTGGCACAGGATGCTGCAAACCAATTAAGTAATAGCCACCATCAACTGCTGGACCAAGGACAAGGTCACATTGCTGGAGTTGTGCAAAAGCTTCTGCTAAAATCTGGTTATTGACACCAGGGCAGTCGGTACCGATAGTTATGACTTTTTCTGCACCTGATTGAAAGGCATTCAAGAAAGATTGTGCCATCCGCAAACCTAAGTCTCCCTCACCTTGAGGTTGGTAAACCAAGTCATCTCCTAGCCACTCTTGCATAAGTTGCAAATTACCACCTGCAAACCGCACTTCAAAAGATATGGCGGAAGTCTTTTGCAACTGTTTAACCTGAGATAGTGTGTGTTCTGTCATTTGACGCTGAAGATTTGCCGCACCTTCAGTTCCCAAAGCAGGTATCAGTCGAGTTTTTGTCTTGCCTGGTTCTGGATAGCGAGTGAAAATGATGAGATGCTGTTTTGTGGTTTTTGGTAGATTTAGCACGAGATGTCTTCTTGAAATCAATTAAAAATATATAGCAATTCTAAATGAGTTGTTAACTTATTAGTTAAGGGAGGGAACGCTTAACAGGGAACACAACGACCACGCTCAGTGCATCGCAGGGAACAGATTTTTCACAAATGATTTAAAACTGCTATATTAATAGCAATACTTACCATCTTTGTCGGGTTTATCGTTTTCTTTTGCCGTTCTCATTGCACCTAAGATTGTAGAAATATAGACGCAACGCTTAGCTTTCCCACCAGACTTACTAGATAAAGTTATTCGTCTGAACGGCGGAATAAAATGACCTCTCTCATCAAATTGAATTTGTTTCACACCATTGGACTTATCTGAAGTTGTTTCCGCGTCTAGACGTACATTGGAATCTAAGTTATTCCAGATAGTGTTAGCTGGGTTTTTTGGAGGATAAACTGCCCATTGCACAATATCGTTTTGTTCGCGAAAACTAACTTGCCAAGTTAATTTGTTTTTGATAGCTTGGCTTTGAGCTTGGCGTATAGCAAGATAAACTTCGTTTTGGGCAGTGTTGAGGCGCTGAGTATCGACAAAAGCTAGCCAACTTGGAACTGATATGGCAGCTAAGATACTAATTATGACAACACTTACTAAAAGTTCTAGTAGCGTGAAGCCATTGCTAGAACAATTCTGCTTATTTTTGAACTTATTTAGCAGATAAGAATCCATTGCCTTGGACTCGTATACTTGCCTGAGGAAAATATGTTTTATTATTCTCATTAAAATCTATATTATTGTTTTGAAGACGAGCGAGGGCATTACCACGTAAATAAATTTCTGCTACGGTATTTTCTGAGTCTACGCAAACGTAAAAGCCACGTGTTCTAACATTTTTAGTGGCAACAGCATCTCCACTCCCAGAAAATTGTGGCAACTGTTGACCTATAGTGCAACTTGGAGGTGCTGGATTGGTAGTATCATTTATCGTAGTTTGCTCAATGTAATCAACTAAAGCTACAATATCTTGTGTGTAAGCTTCGTCTTTCTTTTTTGTCCATTGATTCATCTTACTTTTCAGATTGCCTGAAGCTTGGATATTAAACATCTGAAAGCCTTTATCTCGCTGAAGTTTTTCATTCTTTTTTTCAGTAGAATCATAGCCATCTCTTATTTGAAATCTACCAATTCGAGCAGCTTTAGACCATGTAGAGTCATTATCTTTAATCAAATAATAGGCAACTAAAGAGTAGAAAAATATATCTTTTTCCATTTTAGAAGATTCTTTTGAGATGATTTGCCGTTTCCAGAATACAAGAACGGGAAAAAATTTATTTTTATCATTATCCTTGTTCTTTGGTAGTTGCTGCCTAATTTTATTAATGCCATCAGCATCATATATATAGACTGACTGCTGCAAGTCTCGCGCAATATAATCAAGTGCTGCTTTGATTTCTTGCTCGGTATCTGCCTTTGCTTGCTCTTGTCGTTCAGTTGTCATAATGTTAATCATGAATCCTAGCAAAGGTGTGATCACAAGGGTAGCGATGACGATGCCTACTAGCAACTCAATCAAGGTAAAGCCATCACATTTGTTTGTCACACGAAAAAGTTTTAGCCGCTTAATGAAAAGCCATAAGAAATTCATAATATTGATTGACTCGGAATAGTTACCGA
The DNA here is from genome assembly GCF_963888615.1 of Brasilonema octagenarum UFV-OR1. Lineage (NCBI taxonomy): Bacteria > Bacillati > Cyanobacteriota > Cyanophyceae > Nostocales > Scytonemataceae > Brasilonema > Brasilonema octagenarum. Next base: position 12,247 of record NZ_CAWPKW010000080.1, read on the forward strand.
GATTTAGCAATCAGACTTAGGATTAGGATTAGTAGCAGGAGGTTTCAGACGCTGACAAAAATCACTAAATGTCGTTACTTTACTTGATATTTCTGTTGTGATTTCTACTAAGGGTGCTTGGATGGATATTAAACCTGTCCCTTTAGTGAAAGTTTCTGCTTGTTTAATTCCTGGGTCTTTCGATGCCTTCAATGTGATGCTAGGCTTATTGAAAGCGTCTGCTCTGTACACTCGCAACCCCAATCTATAGCCATCCTCGGGTTTATCGGAAGTTGGATTATACCCAAATCCCTGAACAATCATGTCTTTGAAGTTATCACTTGTACAACCTCCCGTATCTCCATCCACGCAATATAACTGAGATGATGGAGTTGCAGGAGAGATTTCACATAAGCCAGTTCCAGTTGTAGAACAAGTCAGAGTTCCTGAGGGTGCATCTGGCGAAGGTGAATCGGTCGTTGTTGCCGCGCTGTTCGTTATGATGGGTGGTGGTGGAATTGTGCTTGATTTAATGCCATCAATATAAGTTTGAGCAGCGTTAGTTGCTAACTCAATACGTCTTGCTTGCATCCGTGTTGCGACAGAGAAGATAATAACAGGTGCGATCGCCACTAGTAAAATGCCAACAACAACGACTGCTATTAATGACTCAATGATGGTAAAACCTGACTGACTAGATGAAGATGCTTGTTGCTGTTTTTGGTGAATCATAACATTAACAGTTATCAGTTACCAGTTATCAGTTATCAGTTATCAGAGATTCTAGTTTTCTTGAGGATTGAGAAAAGGATTTTTGCTATCTCTTCAGCATTTTAATGGATACTGTTAAATGCTTTGTCATCAATATACCCTGTGTCTTTTAAAAGGGACAACCAATACTTACTTTCAAGACATTCTTTGTAAGCAATAGAATTTTTTGCAGAAAATTCTGCTGGTGATATAGCTCCGCTTCCGCAATATTGGCTCCAATTGATGTTCCACTTCTAATTAATTGTTTTGATAAAATAAATTCTTTTTTGTCTTGAGTCAAATATTTATAAGCATTTACAATCCTGATAGCAAACTTATACGCTTTCTCATATACCAAACTGTTCATAGCTTATTGATAACTGTTTACTGTTCACCCTTCGGGTTCGCCCTTCGGGTTCGCAGTCGCCTACGGAGGGAGACCCTCCTG
>NZ_CAWPKW010000081.1:0-13384 GCF_963888615.1 Brasilonema octagenarum UFV-OR1
GCTCCTCTCGACTCAAACCATGATATTGACAAAATTCTTACCCTTACGGAATGAATCAGCCCTGCTTCTTCATAGTGGTTTTTGAGGGACTTTGAGAGGTGTACCAAGGATAATGGTGTCCATCTCTTTATAGGTAAAAAAGGGAACCGGACCAATGAAGTAGGGACTGCATCCCAAGTCAACAAATCCGCCCCGCTTGCAGATACGGAAAAACATTGCGGTGGTGATGCTACCATCAGCTTCTTTAACGTCCCAGATAACTTGCTTGAAAGACTTGCCAAATGGATGGCGTCCGGTGGGTTCCTTTCCACCGTTGAGTTTACCTAAGATGCCAAATCCACCCTTAACCTTTTGGTCTTTGCCGGACATCCATTGTGAACCAGTAACAATATCACTTCCTGAAACCTCAATGTGACCGCATTTTTTCTCGCACGAAACATTAAACCCGTCTTGATAGCTACCAGAGATGGATTTCCACCGTCCGCCTTCAAGCGATCCAAGGGGTAAGTCTACCTTACCAATGAAGCTCATATCGGGAATTGGTAAACTAGAGAACTGGTCAAATGGTACATCTGCCAGTCCCGGAATCTTACCGATTGTGGTGTTTTGCCAGTTGTAGAAGTCTTTAAACTGTGCTTGTTGGATGCCGGGGATGCTGGTTAGTTTATACTTATCAAGCTGGACATACTTACCGAGTTCGGCTTCTGCAAGTTCAGGATAGTTATCGAGTACCTCACCAACAGTTTGGTAGTCTGCGCTTAAACCCGTAACTTTGGTGACTAGTTCTTGAATTGGCGGGATTGTTCCCACTTCTAAATCTTCAAACTTGGGAATTGCTTGTGCAAAATCTGCAAGTGTTTGCCATTTCAGTGTCTCAAAATCCGAGAGTTTGAGATTTTTGAGTTGAATACCTGTGATGTCAGCGATATCTTCAAGCGTGAAATCTTCAATCTTGAATTCAGTAGCCTCAAAATCGCCCAGTTCCATAACTTCCGCAAGGCTTTGTCCTGCACTCCAAGTACGCCTTTGCTTCATACCGGGGTTTTTGATATTGGGGAATTCGACGCTACCTGCGTCCCCAAACTTCATATTTTTGAACGTGATATTGCTCCAATCAGGAGTTGGTGCACCGTTGACGTATTTGGTAGCAACTGGCTGCGACTTTTTGGTTTCTTCTGTTTTATTTGTCGAAGTGTTCAAATTTGAATACTTCGTGAGTTCAACTGAAGGTTGCCCGGTTTTTTCCTCTAAGCCAGTGGCGGCTACAGCTTTCCCTTCAAATAGGAGACTACCGATATTATAGCTACCCCCAAACCGGATGAGTCCGTGTAAGGCAAGTCCTGCAGCAAGACCAACTACCATAAGGTAGCGTAGGGTATTTAGTTTCGAGATGCGATACTGAAGCGCTCGATTAGTTTTATTATTGTTGATTTCCTGACTGACAAGTGCTACTGGTACGATTGCAGTTACTTCGGTTACGGCTTCTGGGATTTGATAATTGGGAGTCAGGTTTTCGTTATCCATAATTACTTAAAATTATTGATTGAAATTATTGATTTAAAACAAAGTTTGTTTGAGTTGCAGAGGGGGTACTGCGTGGTGATGGTACTTCTAAGACGCGCTTACCACCTAGCAACATGAGTTTTTCAACCAACTGCATCGATACCCCAGCGGTGCTAGCAGCAGCAACAAGTTCCTCTCCTTGGGAGCATAACTCGATAAGTTGATTTAGCCGTTGCCAGAGTGTACTATCTGTAGTTACCCATTGCTTGGAGAGGGCAATCTGCATTCCCTTGGTGATATATTTGCTGTCAGATAAAGCTGTATAACTAACTTCTGGTCTTGTTTCTTGAGTCTTGCTTGGGGTATCGCCAACAATTTCAATTTGGCTGTACTGGGGTGCACCACTACCTGGTACAATCCGGAAGTGATAGCTTTTCAAAGTTGACCCGGATTCGGTAATGACCGTCATGTGCGCGCCGTAGGGGGCTTCTGGTAGACCAGGGATTTTGACTTTCTCGATGCGACGAATGTGAATCAATCCTGCCCCTGTACTACTACCAGAGCATCTGCCTAGCCCTTCAAGACATCCGTCAACGTCAAAAACAAACCTTGAGGGATCGTCCAGCCAGATTTTTTTGATAGTTTCTCCAGTACGGTAAAACGAAATAGATACCCCATGTCCGTTCCAAACTTTGACAGTTTGTAATTGGGCGGTTTCTCCTGACACATGTGATGCTGCAACTTGACGGATGGTATTTGCAAATACAGGTTTTAAGGGTGCAAATATGGACGCGCAGCAGAGGTGAATTAGACTAAAATAGATTATATATTTGAATTTCACAGCTTTAATGACCTATCGACTCTGATAGTGATTTTGGTGTTTTTAGGTACGTACCAAACATTGGGACGGCGATTGATTTCCTCAGTGGCGCGTTCAGTGCGTTTGCTGACTGTATCGCTCAACTTGCCAAAAAACCCTTGAACGAAAGCACCTTCAATGCTACGCTTGTTATTGCGAGTGCGAGTTCTTGTTCCACCTAGAGGTAAATCTTCTGTGACCTCTTCGGATTTATTGATAATTTCTCCAATTTTGGCGATACCAGCAATTGTTCCTAAAGTGGCATCGTATTTGGCAATTTCTGGTCCTTTATCTTTGTAAGGTCTGGCGATGAGGGGCGAACCTGCTTCTCCTAAGACTGATATTGTACCAGGTGATACTGGATACTCAGTTCCGTCCTTAAGGATAGTTGTTACCTCAGCATACACGCCTGATGAGTCATCGACTGCAAGCATTGTGATTGTGACTTGCGTACCTCTTGGAATGGCAATTTCGCCTGTATTGCTGTAAAGTGGTTCATCTAACTGGGCAACAAACCGTAGCGTATTTGTTTGTGCTTGCGAACGGTTGTTATTGTTATGACTTGTTTGAGGTAAAACCAGAGGAGTGACCAAGGTTGCATTTGCAAATGAACCAACAACCAAATACTGTGGTTTTCTCTCATAAAGAATTTGTGCTTCTTCGCTGAGGTAGTCATAACTCACATTTACAGCTTGGCTGCTTTCTTCATTATCTGCGTACTTTGGGCTATTACTTTCGATGGTAGGTTTCCAACGAGGACGTAATTCCTCAATCGTGTTATTGTTGGTTGTGTCAGTACTCTCGTTACGACGGCTGCGGCGACGGGAACGAGTAGTATTAACTTCTGCTGTGGATCTTATTTCTCCGGTTGTAGCAGTAACCTCTTTTGTACTCGTGCTTGTGCTTTCGGTTGTGCTGGGGAAAGCGGTGAGTGCATATTTAACCTGACCAACATTTCCCACGCTACGCAGCCGTTCAAGTTCGGCGAGTGGGTTCTTCGCGACGGTTTGGTTTTGGTTATTATTTACAGCTTTTGTCAGTAAGGAATGAGTGAGGTTAGAATGACTCACACGGGGGATTTTCGAGACGGGAGCAGTAGGACGTAAAGGTGGTATTGGTTGAGAGGCGATTTCTCTACGTCTTGGTTTCAACTCTGGTTCGGCTGCTGGTTCTCGATAGACACGTCTTCTTGGTGGAGGAGTTTCTTGAGTGACGACTTTTTGTTGTGTGGGGCGCGTTTCTGCTTTTGTTGGTTGTATCTTAGCTTCAGCTTTGCTTTCCTTCTCATCCTTCTTGCCATTGAGTGTATCAAGTTCTTCTTGTTGCTTGGCAAGGGCGAGTTTGGCGTAAACATCCCCATCTTTCTGTTCCGACGGGGTAGTAGTGGGACTAGGGGTAGGGGTAGCTTCTGGTTTTAAGCCAGTTTTACTACCGTTCATCATTCCGTTAAGGACAAGAAATACCAATAAAAACCCTACGCCAAATGCACCACCAATAATTCCTAATCTTGACCAAGGGGATGTGACAAAATCGTGTTTAGTTTTTATTAAAGCTGGGTCTTCGTCTCCTTCAAGTTCATCTTCTACTTCAGTACTATTCTCCTGATTCTCGTCTACTTCCTCATGTTTTTTCTCCTCACTATCGAATGGTAGAAAACTATCTACATCAGAAACATTATGATGATTTTCGTGTAACTGTAACATATAAGAATTCGGTTTGATTTGGTGAAATTACTTGCGTAGGGAGAAAACTCTTAACAGGAAAGAAGGCTCTTTGAGGTGTACCTAGCCTCGCAAAAATCTGCGGAGGAGTCCTATATAATTTTTTTAAAAACTAATTACCAAGAAAGGAGTCAGGAACCAGAATAAAATGCTGAATTCTTCTTCAATTCTTCTTACTCTCCTAAATCAGGACTTGCTGAATACTGAATTCTTCAATTCTTCTTCAATTCTTCTTACTCTCCTGACTCCTGACTCCTGAACGGCAGTCGCCCCAAGTCGGGAAACCCGCCCACGGCGCTGCCTCCTCCTGAATTCTTCTTCAAAAGATCGTAATCGATAATTTGAGTAATTTCTAGACCTGATTGTCTAGCAGAATAAATTTTTTCGTCGAGTTCAGTTGGATTGGCTGGTAGCTTGGGAGTATCGATAGCTGAGATGGTAATTGTTTTGTTGAAGGCAATCCCTTTTCCTGAGTTTCTCTCTCTATCAAAAGCTACTAGTGTCGCAATATAATCAACTTCCCATTTCCCATATTTTATTTTTCTGGGTTTGGATATATAGCGAGTAACAAGTGAAAATTGAGATTCGCCATTGAATACGCCATCAGGAACCATTTCAGCAATTCTTTTGAGAAAGCTTGCTCGAAAGTCTTGATTTTCAGATAGAGCAAATGCTGCTGACCATGCTCTAGTTGGAATTCTTTTTCTGTTATTTTTTGTCGTTTTTATTTCTACTCCCTTGTCAGGTTTGGTAACATTTTCGCCATTTTCATTGGCTTGGATTAGTCCATCCCAACCGAACATTTTCATCATACTATCCGAGACAAATCTTTTGATAGTTTCGTCATCACGTTCGTTGGGACCAACAAACTTAGCTATTGAGGTAGATCCATCTCGAAGTTGAACAACTGTCATACCTTTGACATAACGGTTTGTACCAGAACTTATTCCAAGATTTACCAATTGTAATAAGACAGATAGGATAGTTCCTCCTGCTGTTATGGTGATTGCCATGCCGATAGGTGTAGAGATAGATTGACCGTAACTGAGGAGGCGGGCTGGTTGAGATTTAGACTTAGATTTAAGCATAATTATTTGTTAATTACTATAAGAAGTTAGGAGTCAGAAGTCAGGAGGAGGCAGCGCCGTGGGCGGGTTTCCTCCTGACTCCTGCATTCTTATTAATTATTTTTGACCTTACCGATTTTGTTACCAATAAACTTGGTTGCATTCACAGCAACGGTAGCAGTTGTACTTGCTCCACCAGTGGCAATTCCTGCTGCAACTTCAGCCCCAAATGATGTTACCTGACTTAGTCCCGTCCAAACGGCTATTCCACCACCAGCGGCAAGAGCTGATGCAAGAATGGGTGATACCAACCCAACGAAAAGGAGAAATATCATAGGTTGGTTTTGTTCGGAATTAGCAATAAGCTGTCCGCACAAACCAATAATGATGTTGAAGCAAAGTTTCGCCATTCCAACTGAAAAATAACCAGTTAACCAAGCGAAAATGGGTTTAGCACCAAAGGGAAGTAGCGAACCACCGACTGCTAATGGACCAAGTAAAGCGGTTAAAAGCATTGTGAACTCGATTCCCCATTGGTAAGCATTGTTTAGAGCCAGAAGGATGACCGCAACAAACCCGGTTATCATCGAACCAATTGCACTGGTGATGGAGTTACCAATTTTTTCAGCAATTTGACCGGGGGAGAGGTTTTCGAGTGCGTCTTTAGCATCTGACAAACTTTTGAGGGGGTTAAATTCCCAGCTACCGCTGTCAGGGGCAACTCCATGAAATAATTTAGGTGCAGATGTTTTGAGTTCGGCTTCTGCTCGCTGCAAGCAGGCGATTGAATCAGTAGTGTTACCTGGAATTGAGCGACATCTTTCCATTGCTGCTCCGACTTGCTGTTGAAGGGCAATATTGCCAACGGCTCGGTTGAACGCTACTTCTAAATTTGCTCCAGCAGCGGTAAATTCGAGAATATCATTATTGACAGTATTAATATATCCTCGAATGGCGAGTGTTCCACTTCTAAGTAATGTGCCATTACTCGTTAGTAGCCCAACAACTATAATAGGCCATATCCAACTGGAGAGAGCTTTCATGTCCTCTTGATTTATCCAGTTTTTGCCCAATTCGACCATAAAAAGGGTGAGAGTAGCGATCGCGAAAAACTGACCAACTTTGCACATCGAGCCATACAAGTTACCGTTGAGGGTTTCTTGCCAAAGTTCGTTAAATCCTTCTGCTACCAGTTGCGCTCCACCAGCAGCATTTTCTAAAATGTCTTGTCCGAAAAATGGATCGGTGGCGATGATGAGATGTTCTAACATGGTGCTTTGATGACTTGGTGGCGAGAGGGTCATCTGGTGCAATAGAGAGGACACCCCTGTGGGCGAGTTTCTCGATTTGAAGTGAGTGTCCACATGACCATTGATTACAGCAAACTATTTACCAGCAGTGGTTTTGAGGGAGCTAAACCCGCTGATTTCCATGTATTGAGCGGTTATACCGTCCATTATTAGGTTTTGACGGCGGCGATCGCTTGCACCTTGTTCGGCGATTTGGGATAGCATAAGGTTAGTTTGCTGTACATCGTGCCTTTGTTGCAGTCCATCAGTACGGGACTGTCCTAACATTGAGACAATTTGGGCATTTTGGGCAGAAATAACCTTGAGGATATTCTGCGAAGCATCCATATCTTGAGCCTGGTTGGCAAGTTCTTGCACCTCAGTTACGGTTTGTTGCGTCTGAGAGATTTCTTTTTTGGTGCGTTCTTGACCTACTTTTCCCAAGACGCTTTCAACTGTAGCACGGGTGGTTTCGCGTTCCAGTTCGTTACCAGCAGCAACTGCACCCTCTACAGTATTGCTTTCGTTCCAGTTACCCGTCGCTTTGAGTTGATCTTTTAGTTTGTCTGCACTTTCTACAGGGTCTGGTAAACCCATAGTTCCGGTTGAGTTGTCGGTAGCAGTTTTTGCTTCCCCTTTCATCCCACCCCAGCTTTCATTTATCACTGCGGTAAGTTCGTTTTTGGTTTCTTCAAAATAGCTATTGAGTTCACCTAAAATCTCATTAAAAAAATCTTTCACTGAGAAGGCATAACTGGGGGCTGCACTTAGCAGAGTCACCAGACCAATCGCTGATCCAATTATGACTACTTTACTCGGTTTCAACTTTAACTTGATTTTCATACATTTGGTGGAGAAATTGTAAGAATTTAGGAGTCAGGAGTCAGGAGTCAGAATTCAGGAGAGTAAGAAGAAGAATTGAAGAAGAATTCAGCTATACAGCAGTCAGAATTCAGAAGAATAAGAAGAAGAATTCAGCTATTTCGTAAGTCAGTATTTAGGAGAGTAAGAAGAATTCAGTATATGCGCGTAGGGCACGCTGCGCGAACAGCATTTTCTTCTGACTCCTGACTTCTGAACGGCAGTTGCTTTATGCCGGGGAACCCGTCCACCGCACTGCCTCCTCCTGACTTCTCCTTCAATTGCTTTTGGTTATTCTTATCAAGTAGTTCTTTCGCTTCTTCACTTAACTCATTTCCTCGAATCATCTGTACATAAGCCTCAGAAAATCTCACCATTCCAAGCATTGGATTATTGGCATATTTGTTGAGGAATAAAGTACGCAGTTCTTGCTCGTTTGGGTTGTTTGCTACTGCTGCAAGTAAGCAATAAGCAGGATAATAACGACAGAAAGTCAGTTTGCCATTATCATCAAGTAACCACTGCGAGTAAATACTTTCCCGTTTTGGGAAAAAAGCTTCGGTACTATTGCGTGAGATAATTTCTGATGGGTATTTAAATCGGTTAACAAACGGGTCTACTGCTGATGTTTGAATTCTCCCTATCAAGCGTGTAGTAATGTTCGCGAATATTTTGTCAGCAGATTTACTATGAAATATACTTTCTGGCTCTTGTGCTGATAAAATCACACGTATACCAGCTTTTGCACCGTTGGCGCAGAGCCTTCCAATAAGTTCGGCAATTGACTCAAAAGAAAAGAGAATCGGTGCTTCATCAAGGAAGAAAATACTTGCTTTAGATGATAAGGCCCGACGCAAGGCAGCTGCATAAGCGCTAAGTGCGAGGACTGCTGCATCTGCTTCTGAAGAAAGTGAACGCAGTGCAAATACGAGTAGTCTGGCATCAGTTTTAAAGCTAGATGGATTAGCAATTGATTGACCTACTCGTGAATTTAACCAAAACTTTAGTCGCAATCTAATGTGGTCTAATGCATCAAGTATTTCTTTACTATTATTAGCAATGGAATCAAGCTTAATAAATCCCGGTGAGCAGTAATTGTAAAAATCTTTAAGAGTTGGTATATCTGCCCATTCTGTTGTTCCTACTCCATTTTCTAGGGCGAGTTTATACCGAAGCTTGATATCATCATCATTAAAGAATGTTTCAATTGCAATTGTAATAATACTCTCGATATTTGATATCATTGTGGGACTGACTCCTATCGGGTTTGTCCCTAGTACCATTGTCAGGAGTGTTGATTTCAAAAAATCCTTGAAATCAGTCATGCGCTCCTTAATAACTTCAGGTTCATACCCCCTCAAATCGGGTAATTCAAATAAATTGTTTGATTCTTTGCTAATATCAAAATACGCCCCTTCTGTTCCTATGAATTTGGTATAATCGGTAAATGTGGAACTCCCATCAGGTTTGGGATAGTCCAGGGCGATAACGGGGATACCTTGCGCCAAAGCTGGTGTTAATAATCCTGCTACTAGTACAGACTTACCAGTACGGGTAGTACCAAATACAGCTAAGTTTTTATGTTGGTTGTACAAGTCAAGATGTACCGGAGTTCCTCCCTCTTCGGCGATTAGCTCAAATCCAGATTTATCTGCTGAAGCGGTTCGCACTAAAGGCATGAGTCCTGGTACTTCACAGGAGAAATAAGGAAGACGACGGTTGAAGGGTTTAGTAAGTAAATTCTCCCAAACAATAGGTAGACATTGCAACCAAGTCTTCCAGGTATATTCGATTTCTCTATCGACAACAGCAGGACGTAAAAAGCAGCTAGATAGATATTGGCAAGCTTCATCTAGTGCAGTGCGACTATGACGATGCATACAGAAGACAACGGCGGTATGAATTGGGATTGACCCTTTTAAGATAGTTTCTTGTGCTTTGACTGCCTCCTCAATATTCATATTTGACTTAACATCAATTGACCCCTTTTGAGAAGACATCGCAGAAGAGGTGATTGACTGTTTGGTAATTCGTTGCAGAGCAGTTTTTGCTAGTCCTTGATTGGCTTTAGATAGCTGACAAATAATCTCGGTATCGGAGATTTTTTCTTTAGATATAACTTCCCAGAGGTATCGAAGCTGCGCATATTCATCAACCCATCCTTGGGGTTTTTCGCTAAATTGGAGAACGCCAATATACTTATCTTGGAGTTTTACCCAAGCGCGATCAAGAAAAGGAACAGATTTCTCATTTTCCAGCATCAGGTGACGAATGTGAAAGTCGCTGGTTTGAACTTCTCGAAGTCCCTCTTCATCTAAAATTAGGGGGCTGGGAATCGAATGTGCATCGCTCTTGTTAAACTGGTTCCAGAGAACTGACCATATTTCCTCACTTGTCAGCGCTTGTACCGAAAGTCCCATTGAGTTAGTAAAAAGTTGCTCCCACCGTTGGAACCCAGAGGTAAAACTATCCTGTAGAATTGTTTCAATTCGTTCTTGCCTGATACCGTGAATTTGACCAGTAAACTGAAACCATGCTTTCTGCAACTGCTTAATAGTTTTTTCAATTGCATCATGAGAGCGACTATCTTCAGAAGCAAGGACGCTATAGGTACACCAGAAGCGCAAAAACTTATTTTTGCGGACTCCTGCTTGAGTAAGTTCTCTAGCACGCAGGCGTTCTGAACGTATCAGTAGTGTTAATTGTTCTAAGTCGCACTTTTGTTCAACTCCTTTTAGTTCCTGTTGACGAAGGAAGTCATCGGTAAATGAGCCAAGGTGAATAGTTAAGGTTTCGCGTTCGGGTAATTCCTTGAGTCCGCCCTCAATATTTTCAAAAATGGGAATAATTTGTTCAGAGGGTAGCGATGGATGAATTCCTTGGACGTCGAAGCAGAATTTGATTTGGATGTCTTGTTTTTTCTGAAGAATAAGTGCGCCTAATCTGTTGCGACCAGCAAGTGAGATACTTGCAATCCCAGCTAGGTGGGTAATGTCCTCAAACGGCGTGAGGTTTTTGACAACGCCTAATTGTTCTATGTCTAAGGACTTTCTGCCAATCTTATCCTTTTGTTTCGTTGAGGCGGTCGAACTCATAATGTGTGGTTGCGTGCGTTAATTTTTCTTAACTTGGAAAGGGAACTCTTAACAGCGAACGCTTAACAGCGAATAGGGAATAGGGAATGGGGAACGCTTAACAGTGAAGAAGCGAAAGAACTATTGAACAGGGGGTAGGGTGTAAGGGTGTGCAAAAAATAACTCTCTCTTTCCTCCCTACTCCAGAGAGTTATTTTTTGCACACCCCCTGCTCCCTACACCCTGCGCTTTTTCCTGAATTTTGGTTCCTGGGGAGGATGAACAAGCGAGACAAATGGTTTGTAGCCACGAATGATGCGGGGTGTGCCGATAAATTTACCGAAGAAGGCTTGATTTGAAGAGACTGTCCACCAGGTTGCCCATCCCCAAGCGATCGCTATACCAGTTGCTAACCATGATTGTTGCATAAATCCTTTGACAACCATGTACCCAATGAGTGCGATCGCACTCCAGGGAATTATTTGGTCGGCGCTCAATGGTCCGAAGCGCGGCTGTTTTCCAAGGATGTGGTTGACAGTACGGAATTCGCGTCGTGGTTTGTCCATTTTTACCAAGAAAGCACTCGTGACGTCAGTCGTCAGAAGTTAGAATAAAATAGTGAGTTCTTCTTTAATTCTTCTTATTCTCCTGAATACTAAATCAGGACTTGCTGAGTTCTTTTCATTTATTAACCGCCAGTACCACCACCGACGACTAATGCAGCAAGAATGTCACCAACAACAACAGTTATAGCCACGATAATTGGTGTTCTAGCAATGGTTTGCCAGTCTTCATCATTGCGGGCAGCTTGCACAACCCGTACTAGACCGATACCCAGGTAAATGAGGAACAAACCTCGTAATACAGCAAAAATAAAACCGATAACTTTGGCGTCAATTCCGGGAAAGTAGGAGGCGTTTTTGAAAAATGTTTCTGCGTTATTCATAAACTGTGCGTTGGCTGGTGCAACAGCAAAGTCGAGTAGAAAAATCGTGCTAACAATTCCAAACAGTATTGTGTAAATGTTGATGCCATACCTGCGCTGCAATTTATCAATATTGGCAAGTAGACTGTTTGCTTCTTTTGGCAGTAGGGCAACTCCTGCAGTTAAAAATGCCAAACTTGCTATCACCATATTGTGAATCGAGATATCTACAATCATTAACCCAGTTCCCACTACCATTAATGCAGCAATTGTGCCATTTTCTTTCCAATTACGCTTGCGGCGAACAGGAGCAGGATATCCATATTCTTCTTCATAGCTCTTAACGCGGTCATTATCAAATTCGGATTCGTAGTGTGTTCTCATAAAAAAGTAGATGATTTTGATTGAAGAGTGAATGAAACTTTGTAGGAGTCATCAAGAAGTGAGTGACCAGTCCTGAGTCCTTGCTCCAACTTCTCGTTTGTAAACCTATTTTATGAGGGTTCTATCCGTCAAAGCATCTAATAATTTTCTAGTTTCAGACACTATTTTTTCGGAAAGTTTGTTAGTTAAAAATTATCAGATTTTTGATTGACAAATTCCAATATTTAAATCAGTAACTTTTTTCGTAATGTTTGACCTGAGGTACTCACCATAGTTCAGAGTTGTATAGGCAAATAAATATAGTTAACAGTTTCTTGTGTGAAAATTCCTTCCGAAGCCGAGGTATTTAGGGGAAACCGTGGTCGCGTAGCAAGACTGTTTTGAGCTATATTGCCCATAAGTCTTTCAAAGATGGACGGTGTTGAACATACTTTGTTGTAAGCGACAGCGAGTGGAGGTCTGTTTTGAAAATAGGAACCGGCGAAAGTTGATTCTCATGCTTGGTTGTGGGTGATAAACCGGAGGGCGTAATACGGGTGGATCGCCCGTGAGATTTGTTGGCAAATTAATAGGGTGTGTTAGCCGTCTGGTGATTTGCTAAACTCAGGAGTAAAAATAGTAAGAGCAAAAACAAAAGTGAACCGGAGACGTTTGTGAGACGAGATGCCATTTTCAAGCGCTTTTCAAGCGTTCCCCTGGATTACTTTTTGAATTAGTGGAGCAACCGCCACCGGATGCTAGGAACTACCGCTTTGAGTCGGTTGAAGTGAAGGAACCGACGTTCCGGATTGATGGCGTATTCTTACCACCACCTAATGCTTCGCCTCAAATTGTCTTCTTTGCAGAAGTGCAATTTCAAAAGGATGAGTTGCTCTACCATCGCTTCTTCTCAGAGTCTCTGCTGTACCTGTATCGCAATCCCGCGCTCTACGATGACTGGTACGGGATTATCATCTTCCAGTCTCGCAGCTTAGAACCAGAAAACACCGCGATACATCGCTCGCTCCTTGCTGGTTCACAGGTGCGACGGATTTATCTTGATGAGTTGGGCAACCCAGATAAACAGCCTGTGGGGATTAGCCTGATGCAGTTGACCATCGCCCCCGAAGCTCAGATGGTTAATCAGGCAAGACGGTTGATTGAGCGGGTGCGGGTGGAGGAGACTGCTAACCCATTCAAGGACGAGATAATAGAGGTGATCACTACAATCGCCGTTTACAAGTTTGCCAATCTAAGCCGCGAGGAGGTCGAAGCAATGTTAGGAGTTAATCTAGAAGAAACTAGAGTTTACCAGGAAGCCAAGGAAGAGGGACGACATGAAGTGAAGCTGGAGCTGGTGCCCCGGATGCTGACGCGTGGTATGACAATCGAAGAGATTGCTGAGTTACTTAACTTAACAATCTCACAAGTGCAACGAGCGGCTCAACAAGAATCCCAAGATTGACGCTCTCATTTATGGATTGACAAAAATAAAAGTGTATTTGGCCACTATCTTTAAGCAAAGTAAAATCCCTAAAGACCATGATCTTTAGGGATTGAATGCCTGATATTTACTAATATGTTGTTTGATTAGGAGTTGAGGCTATTTAAGATTGATTTTGAGAAATCCTCCATTATTTAACCCTAAAGAATCTACACTACCAGCAGGTAATTCGATGACTTGGTTTACAGGGTACACTGAATTGTATTTAGGACATTCCT
>NZ_CAWPKW010000082.1:0-13203 GCF_963888615.1 Brasilonema octagenarum UFV-OR1
GGTCCCTACGGAGGGAAACCCTCCTGCAGGACTGGCTCCCCAAGACCGCGCTGGCTCACCAAAACATTGATTCAGTCAATTTCTCACCTCCAGCCTGACGCCCTAGCAAAAAGTGAGCAACGACAAATAAAATAACTATTGGAACCGAGGAAAAGTGAACAATTCGGAGTGCTTGCCAACTGCCAAAACTATTTACTATAAAAGGGAATTGGGCAGGTTTATACATTCCTATACCTGTGAAGATAGCCAGTAGTAAAATAGGAATAATGCCTGTGTAGACAATGCGGTGCCAAGCATAAATTAAACGTTTTGAATTTTTACTTTTTTGCAACGCTTGCAAGTCGTTGATACCTGCAAATCGATGTCGCCACCGCCGAGTGACGAAAATATAAATTCCATACCACAAAAGATTCAGCGAAAATAACCACATAGCAGCAAAATGCCAGTGTCTGCCGCCAGCAAGCCAACCTCCTAAAGTAAATATCCCAGGAATGTGCCAACCTGATCGCCCACCAAAAACAGGATTAGCGTTGTAAATTTGCAGCCCACTGGTAAACATAATAAATAAACTGATAATGTTAATCAAGTGAAAAATTTTGGCTGCTATTGCTTGAGTTGGTAACTTGCGATTTTTATAGAAAAAAGTTGAAGTCATAGATAAGATTATTGTTATCTAGCTTACAGATTCAGTTGTCTGTAGGAATGCAAGGCATTATAGTCCTACACCTTCACCTTACTATCTAGCCGTACTCTTGCTCAATAATTTTCCAACTAACCGCACTTACTCCAGACTCCAAGCTCAAGCGGCTGACAATTTGTTCCAAAAAAGGATCGTTGCGATCCTGCGTGACTAAATCAGCTTCAACTTCCACACGTTCGGGAGTTTCTTCGAGATCCTCGCTATGTAAAGAACGCAACTTCATTTTACCAGTGGCACTGACTGCCTGTAGCAGCAGGGCACGGACATGAGCCTCATCGTTGCTACGACAAACTATAGAACAGCGATAGCATAGCTCAATTTCTGTACCCTTGAGCGGTTGTTGATTAATTCGGTAACCCACCGGACGTAGAAAGATGTTTGCCACTAAAACTGCTACTGTTCCTATAAACGCCTGTGGGAAAAATCCACCTCCTGCCAAAGCGCCCACTGCTGCGACACACGCTAATTCACGCGGGAGCTAAGTGATTTAAAATTCCAAAATTATGGTTAATAGAAAATTAGGAACTAGAGAATTTACTCAATACCTAATTTCTTTTTCATTCTTTATGGTATACGTACTTTACAATAATTTTTTGACTACAAATTTGCTCATTAAGGTTAAGCTTTATCACTTTTTTATTAAGGAAAGGTTATCTCCATGTTTTGCTAGAACTCTTGCTAACATTTTGCAGTATCTTTTCAAGATTTTGATGTAATGATGTAGGAGAAGAGAGGGAAAAATATTCTTTCATCTCCTACTGCTTGTAGTCTTCAATCACTGAAAAATACTTTCCTCTATATGACTACTACACCACCTATTAAATCAGCAGAACTTACTCCCACAAATAATCAGCTAACCGTAGCACAGCGAGTGGAAGCAGGCAAAGCATTACGTCAAGTTGTTTGTCGAACTGCCCATCGCGAGTGGCATCCTACAGATCGCCCAGATCCAATTGATTTGTTAGAAGTATCAAATCAGGGACGCATACCAGAGTTAATCCCCATCCGTTACGATCGCATGTTGCAGTCAACCTTTGCTTTTCTACGGGGAAGTGCAATTATTACAGCGGCTGACTTGGCAACTACTCCCACAACAGGAATCCACGTACAAGCGTGTGGAGATTGTCACTTACTTAACTTCGGTGGGTTTGCCACACCCGAACGAAATCTTATCTCTGACCTCAATGACTTTGACGAAACCTTAAGCGCACCTTGGGAATGGGATGTAAAACGCTTAGTGACAAGTATTATTGTTGCGGGGAAAGATATCCGTCTGACTGACAAAGACTGCTATGATGCTGCCGAAGCAGCAGTCCGTGCCTATCGCTTGTCCATTGAGGAGTATGGGCAGATGGGGACTTTGGCGGTGTGGTATGCGCGACTGGATGCTAATGTGCTGGTGGAACACGCGCCTGATGAAGAAACTCGCAAATATTGGGAGCAAATGGCAAATAAAGCTTTTACCCGCACAATGCAGCAAACATTTGTGCAGCTGACAGAGGAGGTAAACGGACAACGGCGGTTTATTGATCAACCACCCCTGTTGTATCATCTACCACTACAGGAGCAATATTTAGAAGAAGTAGGGGTATTGTTTGAACAATATCGTGACACTCTGCAAAGCGATCGCCAGTTTTTACTAGATCGCTACCGTCTAGTAGATGTAGCCATGAAGGTGGTTGGCGTTGGCAGTGTCGGTACTCACTGCTCAGTTGCACTGCTGTTGAGTAACGATAATGATCCTTTGCTGCTGCAATTTAAAGAAGCCCGTCCCTCGGTATTAGAACCCTATGCGGGCAAAAGTTCCTACTCCCACAACGGACAGCGCATAGTCAATGGTCAACGCCTCATGCAGGCAGCTAGTGATATTTTCTTGGGTTGGACGAGTAACAGTCGCGGACAAGATTTCTATTTTCGGCAATTAAAAGACATGAAAACCTCGATGAAACTCAAGGGAATGTCTGCCAGGGGTTTGGAGGATTACGCGGAAATTTGCGGTTGTGCCTTAGCCCGCGCCCATGCTCGTTCCGGCGATTCTGTTGTTATCAGTAGCTACTTGGGTAAAAGTGATACTTTTGACTCTGCTGTCGCAGATTTTGCTGTTACCTACGCCCATCAAGTTGAGCAAGATCATCAAGCACTCGTAGCAGCAGTCAAATCCGGTAGGGTTGTCGCCTCTTCAGGTTAAGCAGAATTAGCCGTGGGTTTATGGTTCTCTACTCTCTGCAGGCACTGATTCTGGTAGATAAAGCCGTTCTTCGCTAGCATCGTACTCAAACAGTTCTGCGTAACGTCCCCAGTCAATAGCAGTAGCAAATTGTTTTTCTGTTTCTACGTGCGGAAAATATTCATCTAGTAAATCCAGAAAGAAATCTCCTCCCATTGATCCATTTTGTTTTTCTCGCAGCGTCTGTAGTATACTAACTAACATGGGCACACGTTGCAGTACTTGCTGTCTAAACAAGTCTTTACTTCGCAAAATCGTTGTGGTAGCAAAGTCGCGTCCAATTTCGGTAAGCTGAACATCGCCTTGTATAACATCTGCAAAGCCCAGCATCACAGCACCATCAAGAATGGGCAACAGATCATCTACTTCGAGCTGAATTCGTTCTGCTAGCCTAAAAATATCTTCCTTGCCTTCTGGTTTCTCTACAATCAACTCCAACAAACCACTAATCCCACCCACTCGTACATGCGGTAACGACTGAGCATAAGGTGATTTAGATGGTTGTGGAACTGTGGGGGCTGCCACCGCCACTTCCCCAGTCACTTCAACTTCTGGGTTGGTCATCGCCGTGTAGATATAGTCTACCAACGCTTTGAAGCGAACGTTTGCGCGATCGTGAGGACGCGGCAAATCAATAACAACTTCACCACGAACGCGCCCTGGATTGGATCCCAGGATAATCACTCGGTCTGCCAGAAACACAGCTTCCTCAATGTTATGGGTGACAATCAAAATACTTTTGGACGGAAAGGTGCCAGCATTCCACAAGTCGTCGATTTCACCCCGTAAGTTCTCAGATGTTAGAACATCCAGCGCACTGAATGGCTCATCCATAAACAGCACTTGCGGTTCCAGAACAAATGCCCGTGCAAAGCCAACCCGTTGCTTCATACCACCGGACAACTCTTTAGGATAGGCGCTTTCAAAACCGTCCAAACCTACCAAGTCAATTGCTTTGAGTGCTTGTTGCCGTCGCTGAGATCGAGCAACTCCCTGCGCTTGCAGTCCCAACTCCACATTTTGTTGGACTGTCAACCAAGGTAGCAACGCAAAGCTTTGAAACACCATTGCTACATCTTTGTTCGCTTGTTGCAGACGTTTACCACTGCTAATAACCTGTCCTTCACTTGGTGGAATCAAGCCTGCCATGATCCGCAACAAGGTGCTTTTGCCACTACCACTGCGTCCCAGCAATGCTACAACTTCACCTGTATGAACTGTCAAGTTGACATTACGGAGAACCGTAAACTCTCCTTTGCCATCTGGCAGAGGAAAACTCTTATTAACCTGCTCGACGGCAATCAATACCTCATGAGTTGCTTGCGTAGTTGTCATGCTTGCACTCCTTTCTACAGATGATATTTTGTTTCCGCCAGTTGATACAGTCGTCGCCACAAGACTCGGTTCAGTCCAACCACATACAGACTCATCATTCCAATCCCCAAGGTAATGCGGGGCCAGTCACCCACTTCAGTCGCCTTGGCGATGTATGCTCCTAACCCAGTTGCAGTCAGGGTAGTCTGTCCCCAAGCGACAACTTCAGCAATGATGCTGGCGTTCCACGCCCCACCACTGGCAGTAATGCCACCTGTAATCCAAGCGGAGAAAATGCCAGGGATGATTAACTTGCGCCACAACCGCCAGCCACGCAAACCAACATCCGTTGCCATCTCGCGCAGGTCAGTTGGAATGCTCATAGCTCCAGCAATGGAGTTAAACAGGATGTACCATTGGGAACCTAGAGACATCAAGAAAATACTACCCCAATCGATGCTGACGTGAGCACGAATGAAGAAGAGAGTCGCGAAGGGAAAAATGAAATTTGCTGGGAAGGATGCTAAAAATTGTACCACAGGCTGCAACAGGCGTGATAGTCGCGGATTGAACCCGATCGCCACACCAATTGGTGTCCAGATCAGCGTAGCTAGCACTAGTAGCACCAGTACACGCCCCAAGGTCAGTAACCCCAGCCAAAAAGTCTTGAACACCTCACCCAATCCCACTGTTGTGAGAATAAAGTGCAACCCAGCAACCAGCAATCCGCCAATCACGATTAGTAAAGTGAAGTTGTAGAGGCGATCGCTCACCACTTGGCGACTCTCGTTGATCGCAACTCGTGGACGTTCTGGGGTCAGTGATGATAGTAGACGGTTGATAGTTTCACCCACCGGAGTGAACGCCCGTCTCATTAAACGTGGAAGCCGCGCAGCTTTGAGCAAATCGAACACCCAGGAGTTGGGAGCTTCTGCTGCCGAACTCTGTTCTAGCCGAAACTTATCCGACCAGGCAATCAGCGGTCGCCAGAACAGTTGGTCTACCAGTAAAATAACCACAGCGATCGTTAGGAATGCCCAACCTAAAGCAGGCAAATCCTGAGCGGTGACTGCTGCTGCTACGTAAGAACCAAGTCCGGGCAACGTATACTTTTGGTTAAGTACACTAATAGCTTCACTAGCTGCGACAAAAAACCAGCCGCCTCCAAAACTCATCATTGCGTTCCAGATTAGCCCAATCATCGCGCTTGGCACTTCCAGCTTTGTAAACCGCTGCCAGGCCGAAAGCCGATAAAGCCTTGCTGCCTCATCTAATTCGCTTGGTACCATTCTCAGCGACTGGTAGAACGAAAAGGTCATATTCCAGACCTGACTTGTAAAAATGGCAAAAATTGACGCTGCTTCTAATCCCAGTAAACTCCCAGGGAATAGAGCAATAAAGCCTGTCACCGTAATCGACAAAAAGCCCAGTACTGGTACTGACTGTAAAATGTCGAGGAGTGGGATCAAGACTTGTTCTGCACGACGGCTTTTGGCAGCAACATAGCTATAGATTAAAGTAAACAATGTTGAGCAAAACAGCGCGATAAACATCCGCAGAGTTGAGCGTGCAGCGTAGTATGGCAGATGAACCGGATTGAGGCTAACATCTGGCACTACATCCGGCGGTACAAAACTCACTAAAGTACCAGCACCGACACGTGCGATTAGCCCTAGTAACACCAATGTGCCAAAAATCAGGGCAATATCAGCTAGACCGAACGGGAAGCGTCGAAGCGCTTCTGGGGATGGGAAGGTCCTCCTCAGCATAGGTTATGGAAGTTTTCCCCATATGGTAGACAGTATTATTTAAGCATCAAACTTATACATTTGTATCGTGCCATAAAGCAGAAGGCAGAAAGTAGAAGTTGTGCCTTTTGCCTTCTACCTTCTGCCTTGTATATAATTTGCTTTTGTTCGTCGTTTTACTGATCGTTACTCAATTTGTCCCGTAATTCCGTCCAATGAACACCCGCGAGATTAGGTAACACAACGTGTGCTGATCCCACTCGTTCACTAGGACCAAGTCCTATAGCATACATGCCGGCGGCAAGCGCAGCCTCAATACCTGCGGCTGCATCTTCGACAACGACACATTGCTCAGGTTTGAGTCCTAAGTGTTGGGCAGCAAAGAGAAATAAGTCTGGTGCTGGCTTGGGTTGCTGCACGCTGTAACCGTCAGCAACCACATCAAAGCGATCAGCAATACCCAGTTTTTCGAGTACCGTTTGAGCATTTTTGCTTGCAGAACCAAGGGCTATCTTAATCCCAGCTTGCTTCAACTCATCCAACAATGCAATTGTTCCTGGCAATAAATCTCCCGGCGTCATTGTCTGGATAAAGTCCACATAGTAGCGGTTCTTGCGATCCATCATCTCCTGGAGTTGTTTTTCTGAGTACTGCTTTTTACCAACTATCTTCAGCAGTGACTCGCGACGAGAAACACCCCGCAGATCTTCATTTGCTTCGCGGTTAAAGGGTAATCCCTCTTCATCTGCCAGCTTTTGCCAGCCTAAGTAGTGGTATTCTGCTGTATCTGTAAGAACACCATCCAAATCGAAAATAACTCCTCGGATATCTGGAAGTGTCATAGTATCTTGTGGTGTAGGACGTAAGTCGATTTCGTGCCACTCGCCACGCCAATGAAGCTTGAACTTCAGACGTTTCCACCCCGGTGGTAATTGTGGCGTTGCTGTTGGTTGATGTTCTGCAAATTGGACTCCGCCAAACCCCAAAACCACAGCTTGCCAAACACCACCAGCACTAGCACCATGAATTCCTTCGTGAGCATTGCCACGAACATCTTCAATATCTACTAATGCAGCTTGCATAAAGTGTTCATAAGCCTCTTTGGATTTGCCCAAATCCGAGGCTAAGATAGCATGAATGGCAGGTCCTAGAGATGAACCGTAGGTGATGTCTGTACGGGGTGCGTAGTAGTCCCAGTTTTTCTCCACCGTTTCTGGGGTGTAGGGAAATTCCTGTGATTGGCGCATTAAGTACAAAAGCATCAACACATCTGGCTGTTTGAGCACCTGCCGCTTATTTGTTTCCTCAATACTCAAAATCATTTGTATTGAGCGGTTACGTGGTTCGTACTCTGCCAAGTCGATATCTTCTAATTTAAAGAACCCCTCGGATTGCTCGACAAGTCCTGTCGAAGGATCGTAGGGAATCCATATATTATTGATAATGTCTTGCCAACGAGAAATGCGTCCTGCACTCAGCTGTAGTTTTTGTTGGAGTGTGTTAAAACGGTCAGGGTAAGTATGACGCAACCAGTCATAGACAAACAGCGCTTTCTCCAAATGCCATTGCACCATCCGGTTTGTAAAAGCGTTGTTGTCTGCAATCTCGTGGTACTCATCCGCTCCAATCACCCCGCGAATTTCATACCGTTCGTGCTTGGTGTTATACTCAACGCGACTCCCCCAGAAAACAGCAGTATCGAGAAGAATTTCTGCACCGCAGTCGCGCATCCACTCATCGTTGTCAGTCGCTTTCCAATAGTACCAAACGGCATAAGCAATATCAGCACTAATGTGGATTTCGCGATCGCGACACCAAATCCTTATGTCTTCTCCGTAAAAATCGTTAGGAGGCAACCAACGTGGTGTCACTTCATCACCAGTTTCTGCACTTTCCCAAGCATACATTGCCCCTTTATACCCGTAATGAGATGCCTTACGTCTGGCACCATTTAACGTCAGGTAGCGGTAAGTGAGCAAGTTACGAGCAAGTTTCGGTTGAGTATAAATGAAAAAGGGCAAGATAAAAATTTCCGTATCCCAAAACACATGACCGCGATAGCCAAAGCCTGAAAGTGTTTTTGCTGGGATACTCACCTTCTCATCGTGCTCTGGGGCTGAGATCAGTAATTGAAAGATATTGTATCGAACGGCAAGTTGAGCTTTGGTATCTCCTTCAATCAAGATGTCGCTTTTATCCCAAGCCTGGGCCCATGCTTGTACATGGGCATCTACCAACGCTTCATAGTCTGGGAGTTGAGCAAGCTTTTCATTAGCTTCTTTTACAGGGTTATCCACATCTCGTGACGTGAAAACTGTGACAAACTTATCCACAGTAACCGTTTGTCCTAAAGAAGCTTGGAATACGGTGCTCAAAGTCGGATAACCTGGAGGACTACTGACTTGTACTGGCGCATCGGCTCCTAATACCGTCATTCCAACAGCCATCCCCAAGTTAATCCGGGTGTTGCGAGTCTGGAGTTGCAACCAGGCTCCTCGATTGGTTTTGCCTTGGTCTATCAATTCCCAATGGTTGAAACCTTGATTTTCAGGATAGCCACTAATGCTACCTTGAATTTCAATCAACCCGTCAAAATCTACTGGCGTTAACTGACAGCGTAGCCCTAAAACATGTTCATCTGCAAGACTTGCAAAGCGTTCAAAGCAGAGATCTATTGTCTTTCCGCCAGGACTGCGCCAACGTACCTTACGCCTAAGGATACCACGAAGGAGGTCAAGCTGTCGCTCGTAGCTCAATATCTCGCCGCGTTCGGTACGGAAGCGTTCGCCATCGACTGTGACAATCAATGGTAACCAGTCGGGACAGTTAGCAAGTTCGGTGTAGACAAGAGGAACATTATCATAAACCCCATGAATGAAGGTTGCTGGTACTGCACGAGTAGAACCTTCCTCAAAACTTCCCCGCGTTCCCAGATAACCGTTGCCAATAGTGAAAACAGTTTCTCTGTGCTGAATCTGGTTCGGCTTAAGCTGGGTTTCGACAAGTGTCCAATCTGTATAAGTAAAGTCGTGGGAATTATCTGTTTTATCCATGGCAAACCGGGGGTTTTTGAGATCAGATGTTACCTTTGCATATGTTGTTCCAAAATTTTCTCAGCCCTAGGTTTGTAGAGCAGATAAAATAAAGTTTCCACGTAGCCAGCTTTGGCTTCGCCAACTTCCTGGTTCACAAACTTCCAAAAGCTATAGATTTTAGCTAGCAGTAATAACTGCTTGGTGTGTAACTGCCAGTTATATTTGTTACGCACACGCTGAATCACCAACTCCGATATCTTATACCAGTGTTCTAAATAAGCATTGCACTGGTCAATAAAGCTTAATATCGTCTTAGCTGTTCCTTCTAAGTCTGTTGGATTTAGCAGAAAACCATCTTCTCCATTTTCGATGATTTCTAAGGAACCGCCAAATTGAGTGGCAAAAGTTGGTAATCCGGAACTCATAGCTTCGAGAATGGTTCGTCCAAAGGCTTCAAAGCGGGCAAAATGGACGAAAATTCCTTGGAAATCCGCAATAATACGGTATGCTTCTCCCAGATCCGCAATGGGGATTTGCATTCCTACCCAACGAATGTGACCGTGAAGATTATACTCGTTGATAATATTGTGGAGTCTTTCGATTTCTTCTGTTTCTTTTGAATTTGTTGCTTGATGAGGATGCAGCTTGTCAGCCACAATAATTAAATTGCAACTCTGCTGTAATTCCTGACTTTTACCAAAGCATTCTGCCAAACCCGCAAGGTTATCAATGGCAGTCATCGCACCAACGGCAAAGATGGGTCGCTTGCTTTGATTTTCTAGGTGTCCAAGGATTTGAGGATCTTCACGGGTAAACAGTAGATCTTCAACTGTTCTGCTAACAGTAATATCTCGGTCTTGTTTCTGGTTACTGGGGAAGAAGATATGTTCATTCACCCCTGGTGGTATCATGTTGAATTTGGGACTGAACAAGTCAATACCATCTACCACATGATACAGCTGGGGCATCGTAAAACATTTGTAAGACTCATACTGACCGCGTGTATCGGGTGTACCCACAATTTCTTGGTAGGTCGATGTAATGATGAAGTCTGCCCCGTTCATACCGATAAGATCAGCAGTGTATTGTGCTGAAAAATGGTATTTATCCTCTAAATCATGCCAGTACAAGTTACTGAACAGGTGCTTGGGTTTTTCCAAAGAATGAGCAATGTTGCACTGAGTCACTTTCAGACGGCGCGCCAACAGAAAAGCAACTAAGTTACCATCGCTGTAGTTACCAATGATCAGATCTGGACTACCTCGAAATTGGGCGAGGAGTTCTGTTTCTGCGTCAAGGGCAAATCTTTCTAGATAAGGCCAAATCTCATATCTGGAAATCCAGTTTTGAGTGACATTAGGATTAGAACCAGCAAAAGGAACGCGCAAGATCCAGGCATTTTGTGTGCCCTCAACTTTTTCCAAGCGTAGATTGCACAATGTTCCTTCGCAGTTGGGGATCAGGCGGGTGAGAATGATAACTTGGGGTTGGATACCAAGAACGTCTAATCCTGCAAGTTTGATTTCTTCTTGGAGTTTATTTTCTAGGTGACGCGCTTGTTCAAGAACGTAGATAACTTGACCTGTTGTTTCAGGTCTTCCCAAAACACCTTCTTGGGAAACCCAGCCGTGTATGGAAACCAGGACAACACGAAAAACTGTGGGAACACGCGAGACAAAAGTTTCTAGAATGGCTGGTTCTGCAGTGTCAATCAGTCGGTTGAGAAGTTCTAGCGTTTCACGCACTCGCGATGCTGTGTTACCCCAACCTGGTTCAAAACCGAGTTCTTGAAGGTCAAAGCGAAATTTTTCGTAAGGTTCGCCTTGAGGACGTTCGTTGAGGAAATTTAGGGCTTGCTTGAGTTGTTTGGCTAGCTGTTTACCTGAATCGATACGACCGTTGATCAGTAAGGGAATACCATCATAGGAATGTCGGTGAAAAACATCAAACAAAACCTCTAACCAGTATTCAGGATCAGTCAACACTTGACCGCATAGGTGACGGTTGAGAAAACCTAGACCTTGACCAATGTTTCTCGGGTCGTTAATTCTAGGGTAACCGTGGTAATATGGACTGAAATCAATTTTTAAGATTTGGGATTGAGAGCGGTTGACCAAGTGATCGCGCGCATCCAGTAAAGCTTCTGGCGTCATCTGCTCAAAACTTGTCATGTTTGCCCCAAGCCGCCAAACCTCTTGGCTACCAATCCTTGGTCGCAGAATAAACCATGTAATTTCTCCTTCCACAATCATTTCGTGGGTGTAGTGTATGAGTTTTCCTACAGAGGAAGAGTGGAAGAAGTAACCTGGCTTTTCTGAATTTTGACAGTACTCAGCAAAAACATGTAAAATTTCGTTTCTCAGAAAGTACCTTTGATCCAAGGCACTCAAAGTCTTGATTAAATGACGCAGAGCAGTTTTTTCTTCACTATTTAAGATAGTTTGAACCAGTTCATGCATGGCAAATTTTTAAACATTAACTAGACCAATACCTTATTTTTCTACACTTAATCCTGAAAATAACACTCCTTCTATCTAACGATTTTATAAAGAAGAATCACACAGAATGATTCACCCCCTACGTTAGCGCATATTTCGCTTGAAGGCTCAGGTTCTACAGAAAGGTTTTAGGTATTTGTTTAACGTCAAAAACAAGTATAGCCCAGTAATTTTTAGGAGCAAGTTATTATTGTAGCTTATGTAACAGTTTTGATGGAAAATTGACTTTTGATATGAAGTCTGGTTGATTAGTTATTATTCGCGTTTTGTACAAGAACTTTAAAACCCTCTCTCCCTCAAACCTGTACCCCGCGCCTTTACAGTCTTAATGATAAGTCTTGAAAGGGACATGATATGAGTAGGTGTCCTGATTGTTCTGCTTAATCAACAACCAGAACTGTATCATGAAAGTGACTATTTCATACTTTTGGATAGTCTTGAGCTTTAGTTGAGAGCCAAATAAATTTCTTACGGGTTGAGAATGAACAGTCAAGCTTTATACTGGTAATGACTTAAGACCAACCATTAAACTAAAAAAATTAACTTATATAAAGAAAAATAATATGTCCATCTCAAAAACAGAAGCAAAACAACTCCTAGAACGTCTTATTTTTGATGATGCACGCCCTCATGACTGGGTGCAGGATGTGTGGGGGTTGAGTCCAATATTAGGAGACAGTGCAGCAAAATTGGTAGAGGTTTTTGAAGCCCTGATAGAATGCTGTCCGCAAGAGAAATTGGAAAATTTGCTGCAAACCTTTTATCAAGAGGATCTTGAGTGAAGAGGTCATGATTACTTAGAGCGATATGCAATACGGAGACTTTGCACCAAAATTACTAGAGATGCGATCGCCATTAATCCACCCCAAAACCAATAAGGTAAAAGCAATTGCTGCTGCATTTGCGCTGTGTCAGAGAGCAAACCAGGACCAGCAGAGGCGCTAAATAAATAGTCCACTTGATGGTAAGTACTAACACAAGCTTGTACGCCGAGAAATTGAATCCCAAATCCCTGCATCCAACGAGGAGCTTTTAGTGCAACACCAAGGATAATCAGACCAAGTAGAGGAATTGCGACGATTCCAAATAGTGAGCGTACCCAGATGAGTGTCGAAATCAGTAAAAAACCTCCCAAAATCGTCAAACTCAGATGCGCAGATCTGAAACTACGAGAAGCCAAAATTAAACCTGCACCAGCGATAGGTGGACCCATTGGTCCTGCTGCAGCAACCAAAGCACGACCAATGGGTCCTAAGTACAACGGAAGGCTATGAAAAGCAACACCCGAACCATTGGAAAAAATCTCCAGCTGCTGGAACTGTCCCCCTAAAAGGAGTGCCATCAAGCCGTGACCCATTTCATGAAACCAAGTTGCCAGAATGGTGAATGGGTATAAAATGTAATTACCTCCTGGAACTTGCCACAGCACAATAGTGGCGATCGCTGCAGCTAGAAGCCAAAACAAACCCATCCGGTCAACTGTTTTTGGCGCTTCTCTTGTGAGCAAGGGTTCAAAATTTTTTCCAAGGTTAGTCATGGTTCACTTTTAATGGGCATTGTCTTCCTATCATTTCGATTGTAGTTGTATTTATCTATCCGTTGTTTGTGTCTAGTAGCATAATCAACCAGTTACCAGTTACCAGTTATCAGTTACCAGTTACCAGTTATCAGTTACCAGTTA
>NZ_CAWPKW010000083.1:0-708 GCF_963888615.1 Brasilonema octagenarum UFV-OR1
GAGCGATACCAGTTGCTAGTGTCAGGGAACAACACCACAAAAGATTATCCTAAAGATTTATGCATTCACGAGCTATTTGAAGCACAAGTGGAGCGAGCCTCCTCCGGAGGAGCTACGCTAACGCCCTCTTCCGTGGCAGTAGTCTTTGAAGATAAACAGTTGACCTATCAGCAGTTGAACGCAAGAGCGAACAGGATAGCACATTACCTGCAACGCTTGGGTGTTGGACCAGAAGTGCTAGTGGGGATTTGTCTAGAGCGCTCCCTAGAGATGGTTGTAGGATTGCTTGGCATCCTCAAAGCCGGTGGAGCTTATGTTCCCTTAGACCCAGAATATCCTACTGAGCGCTTGGCTTACATGTTAAGCGATTCTCAGGTTAAGGTGCTGCTTACCCAGTCGAAGCTAGCGGACTCATTCCCCGAACACGGGGTGCAGGTGGTTTGTTTGGATACAGACTGGGGAGTAATATCTCAGGAGAGTGAAGAGAACCCTGTCAGTGGCGTTAAGTCCTCAAACTTAGCCTATACAATTTACACCTCCGGCTCTACTGGAAAGCCCAAAGGGGTAATGATTTCTCACAAGGCAATTTGCAATCACATGTGCTGGATGCAAACTGCCTTCCCGCTAACCGAAGCTGACAAAGTCTTGCAGAAAACTCCGTTTAGTTTTGATGCTTCAATCTGAGAGTTCTATGCACCATTGCTAGTG
>NZ_CAWPKW010000084.1:0-13099 GCF_963888615.1 Brasilonema octagenarum UFV-OR1
CCTCACCCTGCCCTGTCGGGCATCCCTCTCCTTATAAAGGAGAGGGAAAGATTTTTGCGCCGATTCAAGCGAGGGTGAGGTTTTGAACGAGATATGAGTTAAAGCAGATTCCGTGCTTTGATTTGCAAATATTTATCTACTAATTGATCTGTCACTTGATTTGCTGGTGCATCTAACACCAACACACCTTTGTGTTTGAGTTGGGCAAACGCGACTTGTCGTTGTGCTAATAAATCTAGGGCGACAGCACGGGTATAAGCAGCTGTAACTCCACCTTCTAAACTGGTACTCTGTGCCAAATGATCAACGAGAGGATCGCGTAAGGTGACACAAAACGACAAATAGCGAGGTGTAAGCACAGAAAGTGCTGCTAGAAGTTCTGAAGAGGCGGTCAGATCAACTAAATCGGTAATCACCACCACTAGACAACGCTTAGTTTGCTGCCGCACAACACTTGTGAGTGCCCCTACGTAATCAGATTCTAACAACACTGGTTGAATGGGAGTTAAGCGGTCAATAAGCTGACTCAGACGATGTTGACCGCGTTCTGGAGGAATCCAAGTATGCATTTGGCGGTCAAAAACGCCTACGCCCACGCGATCGCCCCGATGTAATCCAGCCAAAGCTAACGATAAAGTCGCATTCAAACCCCAGTCAAATCGCTGCAAACCCTGTACTTTTGCCGTCATTAACCGTCCCCGATCCAACAAAATCAGCAAGGTTTGCTCTTGTTCCGGTTGAAGTACCTTCACCAATGGTGGTGTACCATAAGCGTTCACACGACGGGCAGTTGCTTTCCAATCAATAAACCGCAAATCATCACCAGCGCGATAGTTCCGGAGTTCAGCAAATTCTGTGCCAATATTGAATTGGCGAGATTGACGGTTGACTCCTGATGATTGCAGTACTAGGCGAATTGAGAGCGATCGCAACCCCACTAAATCTGGATAAACTTTCACTTTCAGACTGTGAAAAATCTTTCTATCATCCCAAGCTAATCCCCAAGCACCAAGTTGTCTGACTTGAATATCCCCCCAAGAAAACTCTCCGCGCTGTGTGGGATGGACGCTATAAGTTAATTCTTGAGTCGTGTGACTAGGAACAGTGGCGCGTAGTGCGGGGACAGACACTCCAAAACTACTTGGGTAGTCATCCCGGATTTGAATGATCGCGTTGGCTTTTCCTGATGTCACCTTGAGTAAAACTGGATTCTCTCGTCCAATGGACAATCGCGATGGTATTTCGCGTGTCATCTGCACGCGATGTTGTCGAACTTGCAAACCATCCACAACCATCAATCCCAGCACGATAACATCAAAAAGCAAAGTTATAAATAAACTTGCCCCAATACTGAAAAAGAAGGTTAAAGTTGGGGCGATCGCAATTCCCAATATCAATAAAAAATAAACTCGTTTAGAAGGAAGCATAATTTAACAGTTACCAGTTACCAGTTACCAGTTATCAGTTACCAGTTACCAGTTACCAGTTATCAGTTTTTTGGTCACTGTTCACTGTTTACTGTTTACTGTTCACTGTTCACTGTTCACTGTTTTAAATACTTTATCTTGGGACTGGCACTTTATTTAATATTGATGCGATCGCCCCATCAATTTTGAAACCATCTAACATCGCTTCTGGTTTCAAAATCAAACGATGACGTAGTAGTGGTGATGCAACTGCTTTCACATCATCCGGCGTTACAAAATCTCGTCCAGCTAAGTACGCTGCTGCTTGTGATGTCTGCAACCACAAACCAGCAGCACGAGGAGAGGCACCTAAACTTAAATCAGGATATTGTCGCGAGGTTCTGACTAACAAAAGCAGATAATCAATGATTGTTTCAGAAACTTTAACATCTCTTACGACTTGTCGTGCTGACAAAATTTGAGATATTGTTGTCACTGGCTGTAAACGAGCAATATCTAGGCGTCGTGCTGCAAATCCCGCCTGACGATTGAGTAACATTTGCTTTTCAGCAGCTTGGTCAGGATAATCTACCACTAGTTTGAAGACAAATCTATCCAATTGTGCTTCTGGTAAAGGATAAGTACCCTCAAATTCCAAAGGATTTTGCGTTGCAATCACCCAAAATAAGTCTGGCAATGGCAAACTTTCACCATCCAGTGTTACCTGCGTCTCTTCCATTGCTTCTAGCAAAGCTGCTTGAGTTTTGGGGGGAGTTCGGTTGATTTCATCTGCAAGCAGGACTTCGGTAAAAACTGGTCCTTTTTTCAGGCTGAAACTGCGGGTGTTTAGATCGAAAATATTTGTACCAGTAATATCTGATGGCAACACATCTGGTGTCAATTGAATTCGGCGAAAATCGGCTTGAATCAACTGTGCCAGGACTTTCACAAGCAGTGTTTTACCTGTTCCTGGCACTCCTTCCAAAATCACATGTCCACCTGCAAGTAAAGCTATCAAAAGCTGGTGTATTAGGGTGGATTGACCAACCACAACTCGATTAAGTTCTTGACTGAGGCGATTTAAAACAGGATTGATTTCGCTCATTATTATTTATAAACAATTAACGTCAGGCACAAAAGCATTTTTAAAAACTACAGAGGACGCAGAGTTAAAAGCTATAGAAAATCTCCCTAATTATTTAAAATACTATAGCAATCCTAAATTATTTGTGAAATTCCTCTTCCTTGGCGTCCTTGGCACGCCAGTCACCTCTGTCGGGAAAGCCTTCATTCGCGCTGGCTCGTCTTGGCGGTTCGTTTCAAAGTAATTTTCACTTTGTAGATAGGACTGCTATATATAGTAGTTCTAAATCATATGCCCTACGGGCACGCTACGCTAACGTGAAAACCTCTCTTTATTCTTCTCTCTGCGTACTCTGCGCCTCTGCGGTTCATTGAAAAAGTCATTTTCACTTTGCAGATAGGATTGCTATAGAAGGTAACTGTTAATTATGAATTTTTAATTCTCCGAAGAGTTTGCCATTTCTCCAACCAGCTTAACAGTTCTGATTCACTCATGTGGCGTTTTTGGGATTGTCGTTTTAACACCTCTTCTAGTTCTGTAGGAGGAATCCCTGTTTGCTGTACCCAAGCATTGATTATAGTTTGCTGATCCAGTAATTCTTGCCCCAATCCTAAAGCTTTTTGTAGTTGCAATTGTTCTGCTTTTCCTATCATTTCTACAACAAAGTCGCTGGATTTAGCTTTTTGCAAAACTCCTGCCAAAGCTTTGATGTAGGCTTCACTGTTGTCAACGACTGGTGATAATAATGCAACTGGCTTGCCAAAGCGTCGATTTTTTGACCAAATGAGCACCAATAGCAGTATGCCTGCTTGTAAGAAAGCTGGAAATACAGGAGTTTTGGTAAAATAACTTAATAAATCTCCTTTGCCTTCTCTTTTTCTGACACTGGGTTCCTTGTAGCCGTGGATGTATTCATCTACAAATAATAAATGACCTTTTTGACTGACTAAATCTGATAAATACTGAAAATTACTTTGATAGTCTTGATAGGCATTGGCAGCTAAGTAGGGAGTCGTAGAAAAAATAGCTTTTCCTTGACCGTAATTTTCTTCCCAAACAACAGCCCCAAAGCGATCGCCCAAAGAAATCTTTTCTTGAGTTTGGAGCCGTCGCCGTCTTCGCGTCTCAATTTTGACATCTCCTCTTGGAGATTTTTGCATGGTGGTGAAGTCTGCTGCTGTACTCGCCGCCCCCACACCTAAAATAACCAAATTATTACCTTTTTCTACCCATTGTTTTTCGTAATCATACAGCCCATCGCCCAGGCGGCTGTTGATTTGTAATAAAGTAATGGGGCGTTTTTCTGTATTTAAATCACTAAAAGGCTTTTGCCAACGCTTGATACCAGTTTTTTGCTTTTCCATATAAGCATACCAAGCGCCGTAACCGTCGGGAGCGCGGTTGTAAGTGGAACCACTATTGATGTTGGTGCTGGTTGGGGCGGTGAAGAAACTGAGTAGTATCATCACTCCCAAGGCGATCGCCCCAATCCAAGCCAGACGGTTTGAGCGTTTCATGTGTTGGAAATCTCCCGATACGCTTGCTGGCAATGCTCATAATTGTCTGCCGAAATTTCAGCATTGCCAAAACACAATTGTTCGTGAGTAGTCATCAAAGTCTCATAGGGCTGTATTGAAGTCGCCAACATTCGTAGCAATTGCAAATATTCGCCATCTGTACGGCTAGATTTGTGAGGGAGAATACCTTGCCCATGCAAGTGCTGCAACATTGCGAAATAAAGATAACGGCATGCTTGACGGTAATTACCCTGACGGGAAAATTCTTGCGATCGCGTCAAGCATTCAGTTACAGATAATTCATTTTCTGCAGTTTTTGCTTGAGAATTTGTCCAATTGTGACCAGCTAGCCAAGAGTTAAAATAAGGGCGAAGTTCCTGCCATAAACGCCAACCAACCCAAACTAGAAATAACCCCAGTAACAGCCAAAAAATAAAGTTCACCAGCTTCAGCACCCAGGGACTAATAGACGACTGAGGTGAGAACTTTGGCAAAGCCCAATTAAAGCGAGATAACTGGTACTCAAACCATTCTCCAACTTGTTGTTGCAACTGGGAACCCTGCCAAATCCAGCTTGTTTTTTCAAAAGCATCTGCAGACATACAAATTATGAATTATGGAAAATTCAACATTGAACACTCATAATTCATAATTTTTACCGTTTTTTTGTACCAATACCAACCCAACGATAACAAGAAGCGCACCGAGGGCAAGAAATCCTAAATCCCAGGCTAGCTGATTCGGTCCTGGTTTTACATGATGGATGCCAAGAATATGATGGTCAATCACTCCTTCTACCAAGTTGAACAACCCAGCACCGGTAAGTATGGATCCAAAGTAGATGTTGGATGACCAAGGAACATCTTCACGCCCTCCTGCCCGCCACAGCAACACCACTCCAATCACAGTCATTATCCAATCAAAGGCGTGAAATAAGCCGTCCCAGATTGTATTCATATCTATATTAGACATTGTGGTCAGAGGTCGAATGTTACTCAACATATGATGCCACTGAAGAATCTGATGCAGTACAATCCCATCAAAGAAGCCACCTAGACCTATACCTAGGAAAATTCCAGCAACAATCAACGGGGCGCTTTGGTTGCTCTTTTCACTTTTTGCCTGCATTGTTAACCTCTCGCTACGACTTTTCACTTCACAATAGAACTCTGTTTTGAACGCAATCTTCTACCTTGAGACAAGTACTGCGGTGGAATTCAAAGCAGACTGTTTATTGGTAGTATCTACCGTGATAGTGGATATTAATGTATCAAACAGCAATTTTCAAATGACTATTTACTTTTACAAGGTTTGGCAGCCCTACGGCTGTTTTTCCAATTTTTCTTCTCATGGAATCGTCATGCAAGACATCTTTTGGTCAACAGTTGAGCATTATTATCAAGCTCAAAAGTTTGTTGGAACCTCAGATGCTATGATCATACCTCTTATCCATAGTGCTGAAACACCAGAACTTGCGGCAGCATTAGGACGCGACTGCACGCGCCAAGTTCGTTTAGACTGGGAGGAGGTCAAAACTCAAGTGATGCGAGAAGCTGTACTTAAAAAGTTTATGACACATACCGAGATTAGAGAAATCCTTTTAATGACTGGTGATAACTTGATTGTAGAAAACTCACCAAACGATTATTTCTGGGGTTGTGGTGTAGATAAAACGGGTCACAATCATCTCGGTAGAACCCTTATGAGTGTGCGTGAAGAAATCCGCAAAATACCATCTTTGTCAGTCGTTTCTGATTAGTTTAGGACTTACGCACGAGTTACGAAACAACAAGACTGTGAAATTACGGACTCCTCGTCGCAACGGGTGCAAGTACGTTATTTTTGCGTAAGTCCTGTATCCATTAAAAGCATAAAGGGCAAGAGTGGCTGGGAAAAGTCTTTGAAAGCTTTAGCAGCAGCTCTACCCGCTTCCGGTGAGCGTCGGGAGTATGTCACGCAGATAACTTTCTACTTAAAATAAAAAATATTACTATACGGGGATTAAGGTTCCTACAGTAGGCGACATGGGTGAATTTCCTACTACCTTCCCCTTGTTCAGCTTACCTACAGTTCCATTCACCTTTGAGACACTCTCAATTCTCTTTTTTTTCAAGAAACACAGGGAACGCTTAACAGGCAAGAAGCTCGATGAACTGACTCATACCCCAAGTGATAAAAATAGAGACGTCCGGAGTTTTATATGTCATCGAAAACCAAATCTATGTTTTTGAAATTTTCATGATTTTTATAAAAAAAATACTGTTTCTTTACATAAAATTTGCAAATGGATTTTAGTATAGTAATTGCAGACTACTTGTGTCAGTAAAAAAGCGCTTTAGTAAATATGTAAGTTTTCTTGGCACATCATGATTACAACAGCAGCAAACTACAAAAACCGGCTGCAGCAAAGCCGTTATAGTAGTCGAGGAAGTATTTACTTATTCGCTCCGATGGTTGACTTGAATGTAATGGCTGATGTTGGAGATACTCCTCCTTGATTCAGATGTGCTTATATCTGCTTGGAAATTTCATCACAGACTTAATAATTGAATCTTTGTAGAGTGAAAAGATTTTACTCTTCCTTCTGAGATCTTGAACCATTCTTTTGTTGATGTTATCTTACACCTACTACTAATTCATAATTTAACTCCAGGAACGCTAGCACATGCTATTAACCTGCCATTGTGGAGTGTGGCAGTAGAATGGCAAATTTATTTTTTGTTTCCACTGTTGTTACTACCTTTACTGAGACGTTGGGGTTGGTTATCAGTTATTTTAATTGCTTTTATAATTGGACTGACACCCCACTATTTATTCAACGGTTTGATGGACGTAAGCCGTCCTTGGTTGCTAGGTTCATTTGCTATAGGGATGCTAGCCGCTGAAATTGGATTTTCACAAAAACCTGATTGGATCAGGTTAAGAAAGTCTGTACCATGGTCTGTGTTAGCAGTTATTTTTGCTGGCATTGCTTTTTTAACAGAATGGAAAAGACTAAGATTAGATGCATGGATTTTTGAAAGTTTTGCTGCGCTAGCTGCAGCTTGTCTGATCATTTACTGCACTAACTTTATTCTTGAAAAAAATCCGTTACCAAAAGGGCTGCGCGTATTAGAATCAGCTCTTGCAATCACACTCGGATCATTTTCCTACAGTCTTTATCTTACTCACGGAGTGATAGTGACGCTAGTGCATCACTTTCTACACGACTTGCAACTACCTGCGATTACGTATACAGTGTTACTGTATCTAGTTAGTCTGGGAATATCGTTAGTATTTGCCTACTTGTTCTATTTAGCTTTTGAACGGCGATTTACAACTAGTGGAAGATTAAAACACAAATCAATTGACTTAAAAAGCCACTAAATTTTATGCTACTTGAGATTTAAGCTAGAAGTTGTAAGCACTGTTTGCATAACCGCTATTGCGCTTTGCATATAAGACGCAGGCAAATAGAAGATTTTGCCAGTGGTTATGTAGTATTTTTTTTGTGCAAGTGTGTGTTTTGGTAAATCCCATGAAAGAGCTCCTCAATCGAGTTTATAGCTGGAAAAAACGCATCCAACGGCTGCTTCTGCCGACGGTGATGGTTACTCTGGCTTCTTTTGTCTTTGCTGCGTCTGCTTGGGCGACTGGTGTTTATGATATGCCAACCATTAAAAGTGGTGAATCCACTTGGGTTGTTGATCAAGCTGACGTCATCAGCCGTTTAAGTGAAGGTAAGCTTAACAGCACCCTTGAGAATTTAGCAAAGCAAACCGGAAAAGAAGTCAGATTTGTCACAGTTCGTCGTCTTGACTACGGTGAAACTCCGGAGAGCTTCACCAAAGCTCTGTTTGAAAAATGGTTTCCTGCAAAGGAAGCACAAGCAAATCAGATAATATTAATGATTGATGTCGCAAAAAACGGTACCGCAATTATAACTGGCGATAAAGTGAAATCTTTGATGCCAGATGATATTGCTCTGAGTGTAGCTTCCGAAACTTTGACAGTACCATTACGGGACGGTGACAAATATAATCAGGCATTTATAGATGCTGGCGATCGCCTAGTCGCCGTTCTATCTGGCGAAGCAGATCCCGGACCTCCCCAAGTTACGGATAACGTAGCGGTAGAAAGTACCTTTGCAACAGCAGAAGACACCGATACCAACAAAGGTAATGCAACTGCTTGGGTGATAGGACTTTTAGTCGCCGCCACCGTTATTCCAATGGCGACTTACTACATTTATCAAGTGTTTCAGCCATCTTCTAACGGATGATGTTCGCTTATTAACCAGTTAATCAGTTATCAGTGAGCCAGCGCTGCAGGAGGGTCTCCCTCCGTAGGCGACTGGCGAACCCGAAGGGTTATCAACTTTACTGTTGACTGATAACTGTTTACTGTTTACTGTTTACTGTTTACTGTTCACTGATAACTGTTCACTGTTTTAATCCTGAACATAATCTTGTCCTGTCACTAAAGAAATCTCAGATCGGACAAACTCACGACCCAAATAAGCCGCATGGGTTAACTGAGTCACAGGAGGGGGCTGATTTTCCTCAAAAATTTTCACACACAATTCTTTTGCCGTCCTTCCACTAAACACAGTCGTGTGAGTGCGTTCCACCTTTTCCCGTGCTGGAATGACCTTGCCAGTTTCTGGATCAACAGCTAAACCACGCTCATCAATCACATTCGTGAAATGCTTGGCACAAATTAATCCTTCCTCCCGATTTAAATAAATAATGAAATACCCACCGGGGTCAAGGTCAATGTGACGTTGAGAAAGTTTATCGTCAATTGCCGCCAAGTTTTCAACAGTCAAATCCATAATCACCATAAAAATTAACTTGTCTTAAGGGTTTTTTACCCCTTATAAAGTGTAATTCTTATCTTCGTTGCTGTTGATCACATTTTGGTGATTCTAGCACAAGAGCGTTGCGGAAAATGCATAACAAAAATTCGTATTAGGGATTGGAACTACTAAAAGGCAACTCGGCATTTATTGCGGAAATCTCCTGCTGTTCAAGTTCATTCACCTCACTGATATAATTTCGCAGAATTTGTCCAAGACGAGCATTGTAAAAGCGGTGTAAACTGTAATTGGCAGCCGCAGGGAAACCGCGACGTTTTTTGTGGCGTCCACCAGCACCAGGGTCAAAAATTTGGATACCGTTGGTGATCGCCCACTCTACTGGTGAATAATAACAAGCATCAAAATGCAAGCAGTCTATTTCTTGAAAAGAACCCCAGTAGCGTCCATACATCCTATCGTCCTTAAACAGACAAAAAGACATCCCCACTGGTTGACGAGAATCCTGTTCTGTGTATGCCGCAAAAAACACAACTCGATGGCGATAATGTGCGTATAGCTGTTCAAAAAATCTCTTTGTTAAATATTTACTACCCCACCAGCCAAATTTATCACAGGTATCAGCGTAGAACTGATACATCAAAGGAAACAGTGACTGGGGAATTTCATCGCCAGCCAGAGGTTGTAGTCTCAAACCAGCTTTTTCCACTGCTTTGCGTTCACGCTTAATGTTACGACGCTGGTTGGCGTTGAACACTGCCAAGTAGTCATCAAAATTGTTAAACCCAAGATTTTCCCAGATGTAGCTGTGATGCAGCCAAGGTGTGAAGCCTTGGCGTTCCAGAACAGGACGCCATTGGGGGTCTACATAAAGAAAATGACATCCAGAAATACGGTGTTTGGTGCAGAAAGCATCAATCTCGTGCACCATCAATGCCGTGATCTCATCTTCATCTTCCCCTGGTGCGATCAAAAATCGATACCCTTCAGCCGGGGTAAATGGAGTCATCCCCAGCATTTTGGGGTAATACTTTACACCAATCCGTTGTGCTAAGTCTGCCCACTGATGGTCAAAAACAAATTCGCCAGAACTGTGTCCTTTCAGGTAAAGTGGGGCAGCAGCAATCAGCGTTCTGTCTCGCCATACGGTTAAGTGATTCGGTAACCAACCAGTGTTAGCTGTAGCGCTTTGGGAGGCTTCGAGATTTTTCAACCACTCCCATTCTAAAAACGGAGTTTTGAGTGGTAATGCTAAAGTATCCCACGCCTCTTGGGGGACTTCAGCTATTTTATTTATCCAAGCGACAGAATAGCGAGGTTGCAGTTGTTCCACCATTAGAGGTTTTAAAGATGATACAAAATTTAGCACAAACTTTATTTAGCCTAGTCTAAATCTGTTGGTCGTTGCAGGCGATTATGCACAAAAACTTCCAGACTCTATTGTATGAACTTCCAGCAACTGCAGACGGCTTAGGGACTAACCTCTATACCGGCGCGTTTAAGTCAAAATTAGCTTAAATTCTTGACGTTATTTGCAAAAAAGCGCTCCTGCTGTTGTCATTACTTACCAACGCAAGACTTGCTGCTGAAATAATCGTATTTCCGGATTGAGGCTAGCAGAATGTGTAGTAAGTATATGGACAGGTTGGGAAAGCTTTCACGCCTGAGTTCGTTGTTGCAGCAGTTGTGGGTGCGATACAGTTAGGGTTGTACCAGCACCGAATAAAACAGCATCTGAAAAAAAGTGATTTGCTCTTCCAAGTGTACAATGTCCGTCTTGGAACCAAACCGAGCAGGCGATGCTGCAAAGCAGCCGCTACGCGATCGCCTGACATCCGCTATTTTGCCGTCTGCACTCATCGCCAAAATCACAGTGGTATATGGGCGATGTTGTACCATTGGGTTGGTCTGATAGTTTTTGTTTTCTGTACAAAATGCTGATTTTCAAAAATAGTGATATAGGAAACCTCCTGTCTCCCTATTTACTCTGTAATATTTATATGCAACAGCAACCCCTGTATGAGCTAGTCTGTGTGAGTGTTTGTATAATAAGTTTTTTTTCGATTTTAAATTACTTTATATTTTTAATATGATTAGAAAATAGGATTTTTATAACTTAACACTACTAGCTGCTCTAGTTATTTAGGATTACTGTTGTGATTGGCACATACTAAGAGAGACTGCCGATGGCTAAACCCCGTCAATCATCCTTTCGTCGGATTTTAGTATCAAAAATCTTGCTTCTGTTAGTTCCGGTTTTATTGATAGGGGAGAT
This sequence comes from Brasilonema octagenarum UFV-OR1, assembly GCF_963888615.1. Classification (NCBI taxonomy): domain Bacteria; kingdom Bacillati; phylum Cyanobacteriota; class Cyanophyceae; order Nostocales; family Scytonemataceae; genus Brasilonema; species Brasilonema octagenarum. The sequence continues at coordinate 11,078 of NZ_CAWPKW010000084.1, forward strand.
TGTAGCCTATAAAAAGGCACGTTCTAGCCTTCTGGAAACTGCCCGTCAAAATTTAACAGAAAGTGCCGTTATCAAAGGTGAAAAAATTGTAGAGACGAGCGCTGCCTTGAAAACAAACTTGCTCAGTGCAAGTCAAACAACGGTTATCCAGTCAGGTTCGCCTCTGGAAGTAAAACGATTTCTTAATCAAGTAGCCCAACGACTACCAAGGCAAATAGAGTGTATTCAGCTGACGCAGCCAGAAAGCGGTAATGTTGTTGCAAGTACTTGCGGTGATCAACCAATTGGTGAATTAAAATTTCCCATACACAATGATGGGATTAATGTTGAAGCTATTTTACCACCCAAGCTGGGAACAACTGGTAGAAAAGACTTACCAAATCAACTACGATTGCTGTTATCATCTCCCATCTACGATAGTATGGGAGACTTACGTTATGCCTTGATTTTTCGTGTGACAATACTCCAAGAAAAAGGGCGAACTAAGCCAGGTTCGCTAACAGGCTCAACGATGGTTATTGCTGATGATGGAACAATTATGGCACACCCAATTCCTAGTCGCGTTGGGACTAATATTGCTCAACATACAGATGCTGGGCGACTCAAAAAAATTCTAAAAGCTGGTCTGGCTGGTAATAAATATTTTCTGCATTTATTTTTTGAAAATGAAGGTGAAGAATTACTTGCTGGCTATACTGCCATACCCAGTCCTTTAACAGAAGGGCAAGAGGGAAAATGGGTGATTATAGCCGTTACAGAATTGGATAATGCTTTATATGGTCTTGAGGGAATTAAACTTATCCTCATTGTTTTAACATTGGGTTTAATTGGCGCCAGTGTTTTGGCGTCGCTGTATTTAGCTCGTTATTTGGCACGTCCTGTAGAACAATTGCGAGACTACGCTATAAATCTTCACTTGAACCAATCAACACAACCAATTCCTGACAACTTCAAAATTCGGGAGTTTAACCAATTAGCGCAAGCACTCGGGCAAATGGTTGAACGGTTGAAAGCTTGGGCAGAAGAATTGGAAATAGCATGGAAAGAAGCAAAAGCTGCCAATCAGGTGAAAACTCAGTTTTTAGCGACGACTTCCCATGAGTTGAGAAACCCGCTACATACCATCATTAGTTGTGTTCGTCTGGTTCGAGATGGTATGTGCGATGATCGAGAAGAAGAAATGGAGTTTCTCAGTCGTGTAGATGACGCAGCTATTCACTTATTAGGCATTATTAATGATTTACTTGATATTTCCAAAATAGAAGCAGGAAAGCTTTCAGTAGTTCTGCAACCTATTGATCTACGGCAAGTTCTTATAGAGGTTATCAACATACAATCAGTGAATGTTCAACAAAAAGGCTTGCAACTAAATATCCCTCAACTGAATGAGACAATTCCAGTTAATGCTGATGCAGCCAAGCTTAAACAAGTGCTGATTAATGTCATCGGTAATGCAACTAAGTTTACCGAACAAGGAAGCATTACAATCTCAACAGAAATTCAACGTATAAATGATAAATCTGAAGTCATTATTTCTGTTACAGATACAGGTATAGGAATTGATCCCGCTCAACAACAAAAACTATTTCGCCCTTTTGTGATGGTGGATGGTTCAGATTCACGTAAATTTGGTGGTACAGGATTAGGACTTGCCATTTCACGAAATTTAATGGAACTAATGGGGGGTACTATTACTCTTGAGAGTGCAGGTCTTGATCAAGGCACAACAATGATAGTAACTTTGCCTTTAATTGATGATCCACTGTTACCAGGCGCAGGAAGAAAAGAAAATTCACACAACCTCGGTGTTCCCTTTGGGGATCAAGCAGTAAGAGGGGTAAAGCAAACAGCAGAAGAAGTTAGTTTACAAAAAAACTGCTTTCCGTCTACTGTTAACAAGGAATTGAATAATTCAACACTGAGTGTATAAAATGCAAAGTTTTGATACTTCCACAGCTACGCTACGCAGTCACTGAATTTTGGATTTTGGATTTTAAATTTTAGATTGACAAGGCAGCTTAT
>NZ_CAWPKW010000085.1:0-700 GCF_963888615.1 Brasilonema octagenarum UFV-OR1
TTCTTAGAGTGTGCGTGTGCTGCGCTTGAAAATGCTGGCTATGCTCCCCAAACTTTCTGTGGTTCAATAGGGGTTTATGCTGGTTCAACTATAAGTAATTATTTATTCAATATTTATTCAAACTCCAACATTAGAGAATCAGTCAGCGGTGTGGAAATTAGTTTGGGAAATCATCCCGATTATCTTCCCATGCGCGTTTCTTTCAAATTAAATTTAACTGGGCCAAGTTATGCAATTCAAACTTCATGTTCCACTTCCTTAGTTGCCGTCCACGTTGCTTGCCAAAGCTTGCTCAATTACGAATGTGATATAGCTTTGGCGGGTGGCATTTCGATATTGGATATGCAACCAAAATCTGGCTATTTGTATCAGGAAGATGGGGTTTTATCTCCAGATGGACATTGCCGTGCCTTTGATGCTAAGGCAAAGGGAACTATTTTTGGTAGCGGTGTAGGAATTGTGGTTCTCAAGAGGTTAAAGGATGCTCTTGCTGACGGTGACAGCATTCATGCAGTGATTAAAGGTTCTGCCGTCAACAATGACGGTTCTTTGAAAGCTGGATTCACAGCACCCAGTGTAGAACGTCAAGCGGACGTGATTGCAGAAGCCATAGCCGCTGCTGGAGTTGAAGCCGATACTATCACTTACGTAGAGACACATGGGACAGGAACACCCCTGGGCGATCCTATAGAAATAAAAG
>NZ_CAWPKW010000086.1:0-12901 GCF_963888615.1 Brasilonema octagenarum UFV-OR1
CAGATGCCAAGTGAGGGAAACCCTCATCAAGCACTGGTCTCACCAAATCAAACCGGATTCCTATATATTTATAGCAGATTTACTTAAAGCAATTAAAACAAATGTTTATATATAAAATTAAAAATAAATTGATGGAATGAAAAAATATGAATATAGTATCTCTATTTTCAGGTTGTGGAGGTTTAGATTTAGGCTTTGAGCAAGCTGGATTTAAGACAGTCTGGGCAAACGAATATGATAAGTCAATTTGGGATACTTATGAACTTAATCATCCAGATGTCAAACTAGATAAAAGAGATATCAGAGCTATTGAACCTGATGATATACCTGACTGCATAGGTATCATTGGTGGTCCTCCTTGCCAAAGTTGGAGTGAAGCTGGTGCAGGACGAGGAATAGATGATAGCAGAGGTCAGTTATTTTATGATTACATTAGAATTATCAGAGAAAAAAAACCTCTTTTTTTTCTAGCTGAAAATGTCAGTGGGATTTTAGCCCAAAAGCATAACAAAGCTTTTACAAATATTTTATATCAATTTAAAGATGCTGGATATGAAGTAACTTCTAAATTGCTCAATGCTTGCAATTATGGAGTACCGCAAGATAGAAAACGGGTAATTCTTATAGGGTATAGAGAGGAGATGGGGGGAATCTTTGAATTTCCCTTGGAAAGCAATCACATTTTAACTCTTAGAGATGCTATCTACGATCTAAGTGATATTGAACCGACACCAGTAGCAGGAGAGGTATCTAAAACTCATCCATTAGTACCTAATCATGAATATATGGAAGGTAGCTTTTCTAGCATTTATATGTCAAGAAATAGAGTCAGAACCTGGGATGAGCCATCTTTTACAATTCAAGCAGGTGGTAGACATGCTCCGATACATCCTCAAGCACAAAAAATGATTTGGGTTGAGAAAGACAAATGGATTTTTGATCCTAATTCATTCAAACCATACAGGAGATTATCTGTTAGAGAATGTGCCAGAATTCAAACTTTTCCAGATAATTTTATTTTCAAATACAACAATCTACTTGATGGATATAAAATGGTTGGAAATGCTGTACCTGTATTACTAGCCAAAGAACTTGCCAGTAAAATAATTATAGATATAAAGCAGTACCAAAATTTTGGCGTCTGTCATAAGTTGCGTCGTCACAAATATCCTACACAACTTACATTATTTGAACCCAGTTCTTCTTTCGCCTGAGACTTAATTTTATGCAATACCATCAATTGATCACTCGTGCATGAGCAATTTCTCTATTACCAATGGAACGAACTTGTGCAGCCAATAGTGAAACAATTGCCACAGTTTCTCCATTCAAGGTGAGAAATTCCACTTCATATCCCTTACCACCTTGATGTACCAAAACAACTGTACCTATATCACCTTGTTCTAACCCGTACTCTGAAATATCAGTTGTTATAATAACTCTATCAAGTTCTGCAATCATTTTTCTGACCTTTTCAGTGGATAAGCAGTCACAAACTTAGGAATATTGTCTCCTGTTTCAAGAAACCAGACAGAACGAAGCAAAGGATTTCTATTATCTGGTGATAGCAGTATACCTTCTACAACATAACGTGTTCCAAATGGTGAATCTTCTAGCTTTGTAACATCGTTGTTAGCAACATGGTTCAGTAATGCAGTGGCAAGAGTTTCGCACTCATTCACTGTAAAACCAAACGCAGTGAAAAATTTTTCTTTACTGCGTCCATCTGGGTGAGTAGGCGACAACAGATACTCAGTGATTTTTCGTTATGGTATAACCGCCAATTCATGGTTCGGCAGTTTCAATTGTTTTCTCCTACTCTCTTAGCTCTAGTTTATCCTCAAGTATAAGGTTAGGTATGCAATCTTGACGCTCTCACGGCTAAAAGCCGATAGGTTCAAAGCTAAGCCCAAAGCGCACTGTGGTTTGATGAACATCGGCAGACGCAATCTGACCAGTTTATCGTCTGGCAAAACTACAGCTATTCTTACAATTACATACAATAATGAAATCTTGCCCTATTTAGTTCGTCAACCATGTCGGAAGAAGATATCCGTGCTACGCGGCTAGAAAAAGTAGAACAGCTAAGGCAATTGGGGATGAACCCCTATGCCTACCATTGGGAATCCAGCCATCACGCGGCTCAATTGCAGGAAAAATATGCTGATTTGCCTAACGGTGAAGAAGTTGATTTATACGTGACGGTGGCTGGACGCATTATAGCGCGTCGTGTTTTCGGTAAATTGGCTTTCTTCACTTTGGAAGATGAAACCGGTACAATTCAGCTTTATTTGGAAAAAAACCGCATTCAACAAAGCATGGCAGATGTTGATGCTGATGCTTTCAATCACCTCAAGCAACTCACAGATGTCGGCGATATCTTGGGAGTGAGTGGGACAATTAAACGGACTGAAAAGGGCGAGCTATCTGTTTTTGTCACAAAATACACGATTCTCACAAAATCTCTTTTGCCCTTGCCTGATAAATGGCATGGGTTGACGGATGTTGCTAAGCGATACCGTCAGCGTTACGTTGACTTGATAGTAAACCCTGAAGTCCGCCAAACTTTTCGCCGTCGCGCTCTCATTACTGCTGGTATTCGTCGTTACTTGGAACAGCGTGATTTTATTGAAATTGAAACTCCTGTTTTCCAAAAAGAAGCGGGTGGTGCAGACGCGCGTCCCTTCATTACGTACCACAACACTCTAGAGATGAAGCTGTATCTGCGAATTGAGACAGAACTCCATCTTAAGCGCTTGATTGTCGGTGGGTTTGAAAAGGTGTTTGAACTGGGGCGGATTTTCCGCAATGAGGGAATATCAACTCGTCACAACCCTGAATTTACCACAATTGAAATTTACCAAGCTTATGCCGATTACAACGATATGATGGCGCTGACGGAAGGTATAATTACCACCGTTGCCAAAGAAGTTCTCGGCACGCTGCAAATCTCCTACCAAGGTACACCAGTGGATTTGACTCCCCCTTGGCGACGCGCGACAATGAACGATTTGGTGAAGGAATACACAGGTTTGGATTTCAACTCGTTTCAAACTTTGGAAGAGGCAAAAGTAGCTAGTAAAAATGCTGGTCTTGAAAATGTAGAAGATTGCCCTTCAATTGGCAAGCTGTTAAATGAAGGATTCGAGCAAAAAGTAGAGGAAAACCTGATTCAGCCTACCTTTGTTACCGATTTTCCTGTGGAAATTTCACCACTGGCAAAGCCGCACCGTTCTAAACCTGGTTTAGTGGAACGATTTGAGTTATATGCTGTTGGGCGGGAAACTGCCAACAGTTTCTCAGAGTTGACTGATCCTATCGACCAAAGACAACGTTTAGAAGCGCAAGTCGCACAAAAAGCCGGTGGTGATTTGGAAGCGCAAGTGGATGAAGACTTCTTGACGGCGTTGGAATATGGTATGCCTCCCACAGGTGGGTTAGGAATTGGAATTGACAGGTTAGTGATGTTATTAACAGACTGCGCTAGTATTCGAGATGCGATCGCATTCCCATTACTCAAACCTGAAAAATCCGAATCATCCCCAGAATCAGATACATAGCCACAAGGTGCGTTAGGGAAAAGCCTAACGCACCTTCTTAAAGCGATACTAATGCAAGAAGGCAGGAGGGATTATCTATAATCCTGCTGATATTTCATGCAAAACGCGATTTTTAAGCGCTAGTTGCTATATTATACCGTTCGTTCACCGCATTCCAGTTAACGGTATTCCACCACTGTTTGAGATATTCTGGGCGACGGTTCTGATAGGTGAGATAGTAGGCGTGTTCCCAAACATCGTTACATAAAATGGGGTAATGTCCCTCTGACCAAGGACAATCCTGATTAGGCAAACTGACGATCTCAAATTTATTGTCGGTTGTTCGCACCAGCCAGACAAATCCACTACCAAAGTGCTTTGCACCTGCATCATTGAACTGAGTTTTGAAGTTCTCGAAGTCGCCAAAGACTTCATTAATAAGAGTAGCGATCGCTCCGGTTGGTTCACCACCTGCATTAGGACCCATAATTGTCCAGAAGATCGAGTGATTAAAGTGTCCACCACCATTATTGCGAACCGCGTTACGAACACCTTCAGGCAATGTATTAAGATTCCGAATTAAATCATCAATGCTTTGATTGTGTAGATCTGGATGCTTTTCTAAAGCTGTATTGAGATTCTTAACATAACCACCATGATGAAAGCCGTGGTGAATCCCCATCGTTTGAGCATCAATGTATGGTTCTAGAGCATTTTCAGAATAGGGTAATGGTTGTAGTTCAAAAGCCATGAGTTTTCTCCTCGTTTAATAATTAAAGCGATGCATTTGAGAGAGTGGCAACCTGTGAAAAGTTCGCTACGAGTCCTATGCCGCTTGATTTTTCATAGACAAGAATGGACAACCCTATTACGAGTACTCGTTGTGCGCTCCACGATTAATCCTGGAGGCAACCAAATCAAGCAGTTTACTAGAAGTAATTCTCAATCCCAGCAGAAAATCCTACTTGATTTGGCGAGGGTTGTCCATTTTTGCCCTTTGGGTTTGCCCAACCCAAAGGGCAGGCGCTCGTCGCAAAGCGTCCCGCCCAAAGGAATACGCCAACGCAAAGCTCAACGGGACGCACTCAATTGAATCGAGGCGTTTGAGTCGAGTTACACGACTAAACAAAAGCAGCACAAACCGTCCACAGAAAGTTAATTAGCAAGACTAATAAAACTAGTGGACATAGAGACGCTCCTAAAATTAGCACTACATCCGTCAAAAAGGTCTGTGGCATTAGTTATCTCCGAAATTCGGACTTCATCAGCGCTATCGTTACCATGTTTGCATCAATCGCACCTGTTCATGGTATGCGTTGAGCATAAAGCAATGACACCAAACCCACCGATGCAGTGCTCGGATATCTCACAACGCCTTAATGGCTTATATTTCAGAGGAACCTTACAAGCTAAACTCTCCTTTCAACTGACTTACCCACTTTTTGACGCGCTGATCCGTCAGGTCAGATTGATTATCTTCATCCAACGCCAAGCCCACAAACTTGCCATCTTTGACGGCTTTAGACTCCTCGAATTCATAACCCTCTGTAGGCCACTGTCCAACCGTTTTGCCACCGAGTTCTGAAATCTTTTCCTCTAAAATGCCTATTGCATCCTGAAAGTTCTCAGCATAGCCAACTTGATCGCCTGGTCCAAAGTAAGCCACCTTTTTACCATTAAAGTCAATCTCGTCTAGGTCTTCGTAGAAGCCTTCCCAACTGCCCTCCAATTCACCAACGTTCCAGGTTGGGCAACCAACAATGATATTTTCATACCCCTCAAAGTCGTCCGTACCAGCATCGGCAATATCATGCAGTGTTACAACGCTATCACCGCCAAACTCTTTTTGAATCGACTCTGCAATGTTTTGAGTGTTTCCGGTTTGAGTTCCATAAAATAAACCAATCTTCGACATTTTTGCTCCTTAACAGTGTTTGTTTTGGCTTTTAATTTTGCTTTGTTCGTGTTCTGTCTACCCCAGGCTTGTTCAGTAGCGATCGCCCAAGCCGCGCGCCCTACGCCCGAGGCACAAAGTGCCTCTCCTGAACTTCGTTCAGGGAACCAAGCGTTGCAAGAGCGTGTCCGCAGGACTCAGCTTGGTTGGGCGTATACGGGCGATCGCTTGTTTTAACCCCACTGCAATCTAGGTGTAGTTCGTTGATAGGTTGTAATCTTTGCTCCTGCGTTGGCTACAACACATCGGCTGTAGTACTTCGTCAAAGAGCTTGATTTAGTGTGAGCGCAGCGAGACCGGAGGTCTTCCCAGCGCTGCCCAGACGGTGAGACAGCGCTACAGGAGGGTCTGTGCTCTCACCGCGACTGCGTAAGCGTAAGCGCACGCCCAGTGGGCAAATGCGTAGCGTCTGTGTACCCTTCGGGCGCACTCCACAACAAAACGCGCAACGCACAGAACGGGCAATCGTATAACGGCCCTTGCGTTTTGTGCAGGTTTTCCTATCGACTCAGAGGATGACAAGAGTCTTTAGTTGCATTGGGTGGAGAGCGCCCATCTCCATAAAATGGCAATTTAAATACACAAGTGATGGTATTTTCCATCAAACCTCCGCAGGAATTGCAGTAAATTTCTCCTAAATTATGACTATTATGGAAGCACCAGCCTCATTATTGCAATTATCTGTAAATAAATCTAGGATCTATTGTCAGTAGATTGAAAACTTTTGTCACCGAACCCAAGAATGAGGGTTCCAGCCGATATTTCTGAAATTGACCAAGAAGGGGTGTAAGGGTGTGGGGCAGAAAGAAGAAGTAGGGAGCACCGGAGCACTCCTTGTAGGGAGAAAAAGAATTTACGTGGATCAATCAGTCCTCTCTCATGCACCTTGCCCCCTTTCGCTGGTGCTTCTTCTCCCTGCAATCAGTTCATGCGAACGTATTTATTCGTGGGGTTTTCTCCCCCACTACAACCGCTCCCTTCTCAGGCGTGTTTCTTCTTCACCATTCTCCGTTACTCCCACCAAGAAGTGCTCCAGAGCTTCTTTTTGTCAATACCAAGAGTCAATATATTATTTTTGTAATAGAAAAAATACATAAAAACAAATATAAAAGACATCTTGGAGGTTAGATTAGGGATTAGAAATATCAATAGCTTCAATTTATGAATTGGAAGATTTATCATATAAATTCTCAATAAATATGAATTCACTAGTACATAACGGCGTAAATAAACCACCCCTTCGGGTTCGGCAGTTCCTCATGGGGAGCCAGTACTTGATGAGGGTCTCCCGACCTAGGTATCTGGCGTTGGGAACCCCCAAGACCGGACTGCCGAACCATTCCAAATCGATGAAACGCTTACGCTATATCCTAATCATCCCCAGAATCAGATACATAGCCAAAAGGTACGTTATGGCAAAGCCATAACGCACCTTCTTAAATTGAATATTGCGACACCAAGCCTTCTATGGTGCAGGGCGAGGGGGCGAAGAAGCTAACTGCACTTTAATACACAAGTGATGGTATTTTCCATCAAACCTCCGCAGGAATTGCAGTGAATTAGACTAACGCAGGTGTTTTCTCCATTTCCACGTTGTACTTACCAAGACTTGCAGCACCATTCAACTTTGCCCGATGAAAAAGCAGCTGTTGTGCGGCTTTGGTATTGTCATCGTTTCCGCGCCAGTGCTCTAGAGCGGGTTGCTGAATCGCACGAGCATATGAGAAAGTCACAGGCCACGGACACTTTGCACCATACTTGAGATTCATCGTATTTAGGTGTGCGGTTGAGTTTTCATTCGTTTGTCCACCAGACAGGAATGCCACACCCGCAACTGTTGCAGGTACATTGTTGAGCAAGCATTGGATCGTCATTTGGGCCACTTGATCTACTGTTGATTGAGTAGAACAATTTAATCCTGCGATCACCATGCTGGGCTTGAGAATCATTTGATCGAATGCCACTTTGTTCAACCGCAGTTGAGTGAATACGGCTTGCAAGGTTTGATCGGTAAGTTCATAGCATCGCTCAATTGTATGATCGCCATCAATCAGCACTTCTGGTTCTACAATCGGCACCAATCCCCCCTCTTGACACAGTGCTGCATACCGAGCAAGGGCATGGGCATTCGCTTCAATACAAGTACGGCTGGGAATGCCGTTACCGATGGTAATCACCGCTCGCCACTTCGCAAATCGCGCACCCATTTTATAGTACTCAGCAATGCGCTCGCGCAATCCATCAAGTCCCTCTGTGACTTTCTCTCCAGCACACCCTGACAAATCTTTTGCTCCTGCATCTACTTTGATGCCTACAATGATGCCTGCCTCCTGCATCACCTGGGTAAAGGGTTTACCTGAGAGTGTAGATTGACCAATTGTTTCATCATACAGAATCGCACCACTAATAAACTCACCCAAGTTAGGAGTCGTCAAAATTAGTTCCCGGTAAGCACGTCGGCGATCCTCTGTGGGTTGAATCCCCAGTTTCTCAAACCGCTTGTTACAGGTGCCATTACTTTCATCCATTGCCAGAATACCCTTACCAGGAGCAACCATAGCTTGGGCTGTGGCTCTCAATTCCTTGGCGTAAGTGCTCATGTCAATTTCTCCTAAATTATGACTATTATGGAACCAGTAGCAATATTATTGCAATTTATTTTAAATAAGTCTATGATTTGTTTTAGTTAGATTTTGTCGTTGTTCTGGTCTCGGGTCAGAGTTTATGTATTATTTTTGTCCTAATGTAAGTACACAAAAGCAAATCTAAGAGGATGTTTTAGAAGTATTGTTTTAAATACATGGAGCTTCAAAATCCCCCGAAACTCTCCTTAAGAAAGGTGTCCTTACAAGACTCTCTTAAAAAAGGGAAAACGGTGATATACGATCAAGTTATGTACGAAATAACACTAAAAAAATATCCTTTCCGAGAGATCTTGGAGGTTGTATCAGAGATGAAAAATATCAATAACTTTAATCTTTGGATAGAAATATCTATAATAAAAATTCTCAATAAATCTGAGTTCACTAGGAGTGCAAACCTTGAATGCTGCTGAACAAGGCAACAGCGTTGAAATAGTCAGTAAAATTGCTGCTGTTGTCAATCTCTTTAGATCCCAGTTTCCTGATAGTTCGGCTGATCTAAGCCCATGGTTAAAGAATTCAGAAACCGAAAAATTTGATGATCCGCATTCGGTGGATCTTGCATTTCACTTTTATAAACGCAGTTTCCTTTGCCAAAGCTATAGTATTTTGATGCAAATCCGACTATCCAAAGAGGCACAAATTCAGACACAACGAGTTGTGGGAGTGGAACTGTCTGGACATGACTACATGGGGCAGTTGTGGCGATTTGCAACCACAGGATCTTGGGAATTTTGGGGTGTTACGCCACCTTTGCCAGAAGCTCAAGAGAAATTGAGACAGATTTGTCACCAGATTTTCAATCTATTTGATCAAGCGACCAAGAGCAGCGTCACTGAGTTATGAGCCAAAAACCTTAAATGGCATAGCTTGAGGAGAGAGTTTTAAGGTTTTTGCACAAGACAGGAATAAGAACTCATCAATCAGACTTGACAAAATTCGTAGATTACGGTATAGGGAGTATCTTGCTCCCTATTTTATTTAGTTCCGCTAAAAGACTCATGCCATAATGGTATAGCAGGGAGCAGGCTGGGAATTGTCCCGTGGTTTCCGTGTTTTCTCATTAGTTGATGTCCTAATCTACCTGGCAACTGCTATACTTCATTTGGTGGTAGTCTTTTCGCGGATAAAAACGAAAATCCGTCCAAAGGATATCACATGATTAGTTTTGTGAGCGCACTACAAATCACCGTTCTGGATCGTGGTAAGTGGCGAAAGCCCCCGCGCTATGCCCGAAGGGGCACGCTGCGCGAACAGCCGGGGGTTAGCTTACCTATAATCCTGACTCTGAATATCCCGCAGACGAGCAGCATTACGAATACCATACTCAGGACGAGTAAAACGATTTAACTGAGTTTCAAAAAAGTCCCGATTTGCTTGTAAATGTTCGGGATTTTCGTCATCTAAAGGATGTAAAAGTGCTGTTCGTAATGCTTGAATCACTGCAGAAGTGACGCAGTACATTGAACGTTGGAAACTCACTCCCAACTGAATCAACGTATCTTCTTCGCCTCGGCAATAATTCTTGTAGTAATCAACAAGATAAGGTGGCAAGAAATGCAACATATCTTGCATGAGCAGTGTTGGTGGAATACCTGCGGTACCTACAGGAAAGACATCTGCATAAAGAATTCCGTAGTGAAAGTCTTTTTGATCTGTTGGCACTTGTCCTGCTTGAGCATTATAAGATTTTGTACCCCGGAAGGGAGCAGTACGGTAAAAAACAGCTTCCACATAAGGTAATGCAGCTTCGTGAAGCCAGACAAAGCCTTTAGATTTGGGAACGATTTCGTAGCATTCGCCACGGATGTAAACGTTATGATAAATAGGACGACTTGCGACTGCAAGAATTCCATTCACCAAGAAATTCATCGCCTCTGGGACACTCGTAATTTTCCCTTCGTCATATAAGTCTGACATTTCAAAAAACACGGGAGCCATGATTTCCCAGAACAAACCCAGATTAGCATAGTAAGACATCTGACGACACTGTTCTATAAACATATCTGGGAACAGTTTGTAGAGTCCCAACATGAATGGGTTACCTTTGAAGTAAGCTTTGATTGCCCTATCGGCATTCACTTTGTATTCTTCAGTATCCAGATAAGGGTCAAATTTTCCACCCATTCCTCTATGCCAAAGCATTGCTCGCATACAAGCTTCGGCAAATTCCATGTTAATTCGATCATGGAATAAGTGATGCAATAATTTAGGCATTTTGAAGGTTTCACCCTTTTGCATAAATGCTAAGAGTTCCGGATGAGCAGTCGCCTCACCGCGCCAAACTCTCAACTCAGCATCATCACCAGCATAATGATTGTGACGTTCTAAATACTCCTGAGAAATGAAGTATTTAAAAAAGGGAAATGGATCTATAAATACCTGCTCAGCAATATATAATAAGTCGCGCCAGTAAAAGTCCATCGGTACTGCATAAGCTTTGTAAAGACCGATGATTTGCATTAAGTTTTCTGGCGTGTCGGGCAACATTGCACCACCTGCTTCTAAGCGATGAATCACTTCTGCAAATTCATGGCTGGAAGGTGGTAATTTGGCTTCGGTTTTGTTTGGAGTTTGTACCATTTTTATTTCCTCTTCATCAAGGCTTGGGCAAGATTATGAAAAACGAACCGCCTAGACGCGCAGCGGTGAGACAGCGCGAATGACGGCTTTCCCGACCTAGGCGACTGCGTTCGCGTAGCGTGCGCTTTGCGCTTACCCGAAGGGCTTCCCGCAGGGTAGGACGCCTTAGCGTAGCGTGCGCCCTATGCGCCAAGGGCGCAAAGGAATAAGAGTTTGAGAGAGTTCTTGCGTAAGTCCTATTTATACAATAGACTTTTGCAAGAAACACCATGAACGACGTTTATAACAAGGGACAAAAGTAGACTTTCAAAGGAAGTTTATTGATCGAGAGCGACTTGAGTCGTTACGGTTTTTTCAATAGGAGGAATAGCCGCAACTATTGCTGTACTTGTTGGTTCACTCCAACGCACTAACCAACTCGGTTGTACTCCCAAAAACAAGATGAGGACAGCTAAGATAAAAGCTGGTATTTTCTCAGACCATAAAACTTTAGGATAATAAGCTAAGTCGTTGTCAAGTTTGCCAAAACAGGTACGGTTAAGCAGGATGACAAAGTAGACTGCGGTTAAGCCACTGGCGACGACACACAATAGTGTTGGTATAGGAAAAACGGAGAAACTGCCTTGAAACACGATAAATTCAGCAATAAATCCTGTCATACCAGGAATACCAGCACTTGCCATACCTCCTAAAATGAGTAAAGCACTCGTTAGGGGTAATCCGCGTATAGGACTCATTAAGCCATTGAGTTTATCCAATTCACGGGTTCCGACTTTGGCTTCTACAACTCCTATAAGATGGAAGAGGATGGCGAGGATAATACCGTGGCTGAACATTTGGGCGATCGCACCAATCAATGCTAAAGAAGTACTAGCTGCTGCTGCTAACAATATATAGCCCATGTGCCCAATGGAACTATATGCAACCATGCGCTTGATATCTTTTTGAGCGATCGCAGTCACTGCCCCGTATATAGCACTAATTGCCCCCCAAGTTGCTAAACTGGGTGCAAGAATACTCCAAGCTTCAGGAAACAGCGCCATCCCAAATCGCAAAACGCCATAAGTTCCTAACTTTGCCAGCACTCCACCAAGAAGAATCGCAATCGGGGCTGAGGCTTCAACGTAAGCATCTGGTAACCAAGTGTGTAAGGGAACTAGGGGAATTTTGATTCCAAACCCTAGTACGATTCCTACAAGTAGAATGATTTGCAGTGTTGTTGATAAGGCTTGAGTTGAGAGTGTATTGTAATCAAAACTCGTTGAACCACTGAGCCAAACTGTACCCAGAAATGTTGCTAGAATTAATGCTCCTGAAACAGCGGTGTAAATTAGGAACTTCATAGCCGCATAAGTCCGCTTTTCACCTCCCCATATGGAAATTAGGAGATAGAAAGGTATTAATTCTAGTTCGTAGAACAGGAAGAAGAGTAATAAATTCTGCGCTGCAAATGCGCCTGCAACTCCTGCACTGACTAATAAGATAAGGGAATAAAAAAGTCGGGGACGTTCTGTCTGTTGGCTGCTGCTGTAAATAGCAATCCAGGTGAGCAAACTATTTAATAGCAGCATTACTATGGAAAGTCCATCAACCCCGAGTTGGTAACTTAAACCAAGGGTTTCATTCCAAGGTAAGTATTCCTGCAACTGCATTCCAGGAAGTGAGATATCAAATTTAAACAGGAGGAAGATATTCCAAAGAAGAACTAATCCAGTAACGGTTAGGGCTGTTAAACGAATGTTTATTGCTGGAATGGTACGAGGTAGTAAACTAATGACGGCGGCTCCTAAAATAGGTAGCCAAATTAAGATACTGAGCATAGATTGGTTAGTGATGTAATTAAAGAAAAGAGTAAAAAACCGCTTCAGATGCAGACAACGCAGAGGAAGGGAGAAGAGAGAGGAATTTTTAGTTATCTTTTTATCAGTTAACAGTTAACAGTTATCAGTGTGGTGTCTTCTTGTTCATTGTTCATTGTTTTTTATGAAATTTATAATTGGTGTTTTTTGATGTCATGAAAAATCAAAGTCTAAAGTTTTTGAAAACGCAGATGACAGCGGTTTTATGTAAGGTGGGCATTGCTCACCAAGATCTCAAATGTCTATCACATAAGTTTT
The DNA here is from genome assembly GCF_963888615.1 of Brasilonema octagenarum UFV-OR1. Lineage (NCBI taxonomy): Bacteria > Bacillati > Cyanobacteriota > Cyanophyceae > Nostocales > Scytonemataceae > Brasilonema > Brasilonema octagenarum. The sequence continues at coordinate 12,836 of NZ_CAWPKW010000086.1, forward strand.
TCCGAGCAATGCCCAACGCCCTTCGGGTTCGCCAGTCGCCTACGGAGGGAGACCCTCCTGCAGCGC
>NZ_CAWPKW010000087.1:0-12746 GCF_963888615.1 Brasilonema octagenarum UFV-OR1
GCGCTGGTCTCACCAGATACCTCTGTCGGGAAACACTCATCAAGTACTGGCTCCCTCCGGGAACGCCCGTCGCCTACGGCGGGAAACCCGCCTGCAGCGCTGGATTCACCGCAAGGCACAACTCTTGGCAGCGCTGGATTCACCGCAACGCAGTGGCTCATCAGCAAACAGGTTTCTAGCTGTAGTGTCGTTTTCGTAACAAGCTCTCAAATCATTGTCCAAACAAACATTACCCGCAAGGGTTGGCAGAATATGCCGCGCATATCTATGTATGCTCACAATTATGCATAGATATGCACATAAATCAAGTAACAGTTCCTCACCCTAATTCTTTGTAAAAGTTGTCGCTCAAAACTGTCAACTCATAGGTCACAACTCTTCCAAAGAGCGCTATTATAGCCTTTGTCGCAGCAAGTAAGGGTATGCAAAGACAGCAATCGCTATTAGCTTTGATTTTAGTTTTGGTAATTGCCGCAATTGCGGCGATTGCTACGATTCCTTTATCTCTGGGATTAGACTTGCGGGGAGGCTCACAGCTCACAATTCAGGTAAAAACGACACCGGAAATTACACAGATAACTGAGCGAGAATTAGACGCTGTTAAAAAAGTCGTAGAAGGTCGGATTAACGGTTTAGGCGTTTCGGAACCAGTGATCCAAACTGTAGGTCAAGACAAGATTTTAGTACAGTTACCAGGGGTAAACGACCCACAGCAAGCAGAACGCGTACTGGGAGGTACGGCGCAGCTAGAGTTCAAAAAGCAAAAGCCAAATACAGAAATTCAACTGAATACATTTTACGCATCAAAAACACAATTGAAAGCAAAGCAGGAAGAACAACGAAAGACTAACGACAAAGCTGCAATTGAAAAAAATCAGCAAGATCTCAAAAAGAGTAATTCAGCGATCGCTGAATTATTTGAAAGCACAAATCCACCACTCATTGGTAAGTACCTTAAAGACGCTTATGGCGAACCAACTCAAAGCAATAACTGGAATGTAGCCATTCGCTTCGATGATCAAGGTGGTCAACTATTTGCCGAACTGACAAAACAACTTGCTGGTACCGGACGCAGTATAGGTATTTTTCTTGATAACGAACTGATTAGCTTTCCTACCGTCGGTCCAGAATTTGCCGCATCTGGTATTAGTGGAGGATCTGCTGTCATCACAGGTCGATTTACTTCACAAGAAGCCAATGACTTAGGCGTGCAGCTACGGGGTGGTGCACTACCTGTACCTGTGGAAATTGTAGAAAATCGTACAGTAGGAGCTACCTTAGGTAAAGACAGTATTCAAAGCAGCATTTATGCCGGAATTGGTGGTTTGAGTTTAGTATTAATCTTTATGGTGGTTTACTATCGACTCCCAGGACTGATTGCGGATATAGCTCTTGTGATTTATTCTCTCCTGACTTGGGCAAGCTTTGCTTTGTTAGGCGTCACCCTGACATTGCCAGGAATTGCTGGTTTTATTCTTAGCATTGGTATGGCGGTTGATGCTAACGTACTCATCTTTGAACGTACACGAGAAGAGTTGCGAGCAGGCAAATCTTTATATCGTTCTGTAGAATCTGGTTTTTACCGAGCGTTTTCTAGTATTTTAGATAGTAACGTCACAACATGGATTGCTTGTGCTGCATTGTTCTGGTTAGGGTCTGGTTTGGTTAAAGGCTTTGCTCTGACTTTGGCATTGGGTGTTGGTGTCAGTATGTTTACAGCAGTCACTTGTAGTCGCACATTCATGTTTTTGGCAATAACTTTCCCGGCGCTGCGTAAAAACGAACTTTTCTGTCCGAACGTACCACCAGTGACAAATAAGGCAGAGGTGGCAAGATGAAACTGAGTATTAGCAAATCGCGATCGCTATGGTGGACTGCGTCTGCCATCGTTATTCTTGCTGGTATCATCTCAATGGTGATTTCTTGGCAACAAATTGGTTCTCCCCTGCGCCCTGGTTTAGATTTTGTTGGTGGTACGCGGTTGCAGTTTGAACGGGATTGTACCAAGCCCAACAACTGCGACAAGCCAATAGATATCAATGTTGTGCGGGAAGTGGCGCAAGCACAAGGTTTGGGTGATAGCAGTATCCAAGTTGTTACCGACAAGGAAACACGCAAAGAAAACGGCGTATCACTTCGGACAAAAAGTTTAACTCCTGAACAACGTACTCAACTGCAAGATACCCTCAGCGAAAAAATAGGCGCTTTCGATCCGCAAAAAAACCAAATTAACACGGTTGGTCCTACCCTTGGGCAAGAACTGTTAAGGACTGGTTTACTTGCTCTGCTTGTTTCCTTCGTTGGCATCACTATCTACATGGCTGTCCGCTTTCAGTTGGACTACGCTGTGTTTGCGATCGTCGCCCTATTTCACGATATATTAATCACAGTAGGGATTTTTTCGATTCTAGGTTTAACACTGCGTACGGAAGTCGATAGCCTTTTTATTGTGGCGTTGCTGACGATTACAGGTTTTTCCGTTAACGACACTGTTGTCATTTATGATCGCATTCGCGAAACTCTCAAAACAAGTCCTAATCGCCCAATTGGCGAGATTGTAGATGATGCAGTTAATCAAACTTTAGCACGGTCAATAAACACAACTCTCACTGTGTTATTGACATTATTTGCTATCTTCTTTTTCGGGGGAGAAACACTGAAAAATTTTGCCTTGGCACTGATTACTGGCTTTGCTGCAGGGGCTTATTCTAGTATCTTCATCGCCAGTACTCTTCTGATTTGGTGGCGAGAACGTACAGGTAAATCAACACCCAGCCAAAGCACAACTGAATCGATTGACGCAGCAGCATCAGAAAAATAACTGACCTCTTGCAAAAGTGAGATTTGACGAGTTTCTGTTAAGAGTTAAATGTTTGCTGTTGCCTGTTCCCGAATTGAGTGACTCTGCCGCACTATCTTCTCATTTCACATTCACCTATGGATCAACCAGAAGAACAACGAAAAACTAACTGGTACAAAGACAACAGTGATTTGTGTTTGACAAAACAAGTACAAAACCTACACCAATTAGAAGTTTATAGCCGATGGTTATTTGTTGGCTTTTTATGGTTGACAATCGCGCCCTTTTGTGTATGGGGCTTACGAGGCGAAATTGTTCTGTGGCGACAATACTTTACCTGGGTAGCTGTGCGATACGGTCTGTACTACCATTTATTGGCTAGTCTTGGTCTATTTTTTTGTCTCGGTATGACCGTTGCTGTTCTAATTTGGCAAAGTAGCAATATTTTATTCGGACTACCACCGCAGGAAAAGGAACGCTTAGAACAACAGGTTTTCCGGATACGTCAGCAAGGACCAAGTCATCCTTTCTGGAAATGGGTTTGTAGTTAAATGAAAATATTAACTTTTTTTAAGCTTACAATTGATACAGGTATAGCACTATCTTACAAAATCGGATAAAAAGGTAGCGAATATACTCCAACGATTCGGTAACATCCATGAACTCTAGTCACAATCAGATTCGATTTAGCGATCGCAAGTCTAAAATCGACCTTTATCAGATCCAACAGCTCTTAAACATTTCTGCTTTCTGGGCAAATAATCGCAGCATTGAAGATTTAGGCATAGCGATTGCAAACAGCGACCCTGTGATTACCGTTTGGGATGGAGAACGATTAATTGGCTTTGCTAGAGCAACTTCTGATTGTGTTTATCGCGCTACCATTTGGGATGTTGCCATTCATCCAGAGTACCGTGATACTGGACTCGGAAGTAAGTTGGTGGAAACTGTTTTGAGCCACCCGCGCATGAATCGTGTTGAGCGTGTCTATTTGATGACAACTCACAAGCAGCGGTTCTACGAAAGGATTGGTTTCCAACAGAATTCTACCACCACAATGGTTTTATATAACCAACCTAAATTTAATTCTCTTAGTGTAGATGTTCAACTTCAGGAATCACTAGGGGGATAGAGACTTGTAGCCTCGTCACATCCGAGGCTTGTTCCTCAAGGGCGGGAGAGGGAACTACTTCTAACTTTCCCCCCATGACTTCCAAAAGAGTTTGATTGAGTAGAAGCTTCATTCCTGGCAAGAGAATATCATTTTTCTTGTCAGCTTCAGGTGAGTTATTTTTCGACGTCATAAAATCTATCGGCTCATTTAGAGAAGTTGCATGGGTTGGTACATCCAACCAAAGATGAACGTGATCACTTGTGTGCCCAACATGAGCAGAAATACAGATGCTGCCTTCCTCCATTTGAGCAATGCAACTTTCCACTAAAGTGACTAATACTTGTCGCAGCCAGTAGGGATCTGCCAGTATATATGTCTCTGGATTTGGCGGTAGAACTTGAAAGGGAAAATTGCGATTTTCAGCCAGCATATAAGTCAAATCGTGAACTTCTTGCAACAATTCGGATAAGTTTAAAGGCTGAATTTGTAATTTGTTTGTACCATGTTCGACCCTGGCAACGCTAAGAATTTCATCAATCAGCTTGAGTAACTTTAGCGCTCGCTCATGAGCTTGAGCGATAAATTCTCGTTCTTCCTCTGGATTGTCACATAAGTTGGATAAGATTAACTGATGCAAGCCAATCAGACCATTTAGGGGCGATCGCAACACATGAGTCGTTCGCGCCAAAAACCCCGCCTTAAACTGGCTTATTTCTCGTGCCATATAATACGCTAGCTGCGTTTGCTTCATCTGCTGCTGGAGTATTGGCGTAGCGTGTTGTTCATCTTGCGATAAGACTGTCGATGAGCTAGAAGATACCTTTGTTTGTGCAAATAACCCACGAACAGCAATCCCTATTGCTAGTCCTGCTCCTAGATAAACCCAGTTTTCATTCATAATTTAGCAATCATGACCTTTTTCATTGACCATACAGACACTAGACTTAGTTCCAGAGTTTCCATTTCACCAGTTTTCAACAAAGTCCTCAAAGACTGAATTTCTAGGTACAGATGAAAGTTCATCTGTTTGTCACCCAGTTTGAGGTTGAACAGAAAACCTGAAATTGTTTACACACTGCACTTTGTCCCGAACACTGCGATGATCTTTATTCTTTATACTGAGTTGATTGGGGAGCATCCGACAAACCAAGCTTATAAGGTACGCTGCTTTGTAAGTCTTAAAAAAAGCTGCGTATACCTCCAGCGTGCGCTTTAGGGAGGTTACTTTTATAAAAAGTTAAATATTCTAGCATACAAAGAAAGGATGACGAAATCTTTACAATAAATCATTCAATCTTTACAAATTGCGCATAGTAACTGCACGGCACATATAGTTTAATTTATAGCAAGTAATATTTCAGCAATTACACTAAGGATTTTCTCTGGTGTAAGAAAAAAATTACCAAGCATCATGCTTTTCCATACTTAAGAGAGGAGTTTTCATAATGAAAATACAAAGCCTATTCACAAAGGCTTTCTGGTTGGCATTGGCTTGTATCACACTCGTGGTTGTGACTGTTTTCAGATTAACCCCTAGTTTAGCTTATTCCACGACAACGCCGCCAGCACAACTATCAACAGCGCAAGCGGCTCTAGCTCAGTATGATTCACGTTTAGCAAAAGCTCCTCCCTATGATTCACGTTCAGGTGAAAAGTCTCTCTATAAGAGGCTAGGAGGCTACAATGCGATCGCTGCAGTCATTGACGATACCGCGCAAATCGTATTCAATGACCCACTGATTGGTAAATACTTTATTGGCTTGAGCACCAACTCAAAACAGCGACTACGTCAGTTGCTGGTGGATCAATTCACCCAAGCGGCTGGTGGTCCTGCTGTTTATACTGGGCGGAGTATGAAGCTTTCCCATAGTGGAATTGGTCTGACGAACGCTGAATATGATGCTTTTGTTAATGGGATAGCACAAGCCCTTGATAAAAATGGGGTCAATCAACCAGAGAAGGACGAAGTGCTGGCGTTTGCCAATAGTTTCAGAGGCGAGATTGTCGAAAGGTGATAAACCAGGGATAGTACACTCTTAATCTGTTTGGTTATATTTTAATGAGCATGGGAGTTATCTCCCATGCTTATGTTAGTGCTTATGTTAACAGTTATAAAAATCTGCCCTTAGAATTTTTACGGTGAATGCCAATGACTGCTGGACGTGGTAAACCTGTTGCTTGATTGCTACCACCATCACTAGCAGGAATATTGCTTGGCCAGCTACTACCACGGGGTACCGTGCGTGTCTGGTCGAAGGTCGTACCGGTCAAATCCAATAGTTCGATACTGCGACTGAGTTGTGTACCATCGTTAACTGGAGAGTTTTCGCCGGGATGCTGTACGGAAAGAAACAGTGTATCACCGACTAAGGTTGGTCCGGTCATCTCACAGCGTACTGGACCTTGAGCAAAGGGTATGACTTGACCAGCATTGGGACCACTGGTCGGTATGCAGAAAAACCAGTTATTACCGAAGACGCCGGTAAAAGTGGAAACGTTACCAGTTGTAGAGTGGTCAATCTTGTTTTCAGTTGGATTTGCACCAAGACTAAAACCGTTGTGGGTATCGGTGGACATGTCAGTCACACCCCAGACATTTCCCCGTTCGTCAATCACGAGGTTATCCACATTGGCAAAACCAGCGCCTAACTCAGAACCAGCTTCTCCACCTTGGGCGAATCTCTCCCACCGGAAGGTTGTACCTGTACCGTCTTGAGTATTCTCAATAATCTTGTAGAGTCCCCCAGATTGTTGAGTCGCATTAGGTGCAGCGCTTAACTTAGCAACTTGGAAGATGCGCGAATCAGGGTAACCGTCGCTTCCAGGTGCGCCGTCGGTGTAAGCAATAAAGACTTCTTTGGTGCGTGGATGTACTTCTAAATCTTCGGGACGTGCTGTGGGGGTTCCTCCAGCTAAGTTAGCAGCTAAGAAGACGTCAACAAGAATAGCACCTTGGCTGGTGTAGAAGTCGGAAAGCTTTTTGTTTTGATAATCTGCTAGGGTGGTTGTTTCGTTTTTGCGATCGCAGTTAAAAGCACCACCATCAGTTGTTTGCCCAGCAATGTCTTTACGTCTAGGCAGTTTCAGCAGTCCATCTCTTTGTGCTGAGCCTAAAGCGTCGTATTCTACAGAAGATATCACTGATGGCGCAATCGGATTGGTGGGAGTCTGTAGGTTTAAAGCAATCCACTCGCCACTACCATTAGGATTGAAACGAGCAACGTACAGAGTACCATTTTCCCACAACTGGCTATTGCTTCTATCTTCCAGTGAGGAGATTGTACCATTGCTGACAAATTTCCAGGTGTGTCCGCCGCGTCTGTCATCTCCCATGTAGGCGACTAACTTGTTTCCCGCTTCAGCACGGACACCAACGTTTTCGTGACGGAAGCGACCTAACCAGGTATGCTTACGTGGACGGAAATTAGGATCGTCAGGAGCAACTTCTACAATCCATCCGTATTTTTCTCCAACTAGACCAAAGGTTTCACCAACAGTACCTTTGGTGTAGCCTGTTTGGGTGCCATCAGGTTTAACTGACTCTGTAACACCAACAAAAAAATCTTCACTTCCTTGAAAGTTTTCTTCTCCGGACAGGATTGTACCCCAAGGTGTTGTACCACCAGAACAGTTATACCCTGTACCAATGATTTTTTCACCCAGTCCATCAGAACTGAGAGCAAAAACTTCCTTCGCAGCAGGTCCTGTTCCAATGAGATACTTGTCGTCACCTTGTTGGTAACTCAAACCTCCCCAAGAGGTGACTTTCTCATAGCCATCTTTACGTTCTTTGTTGATTCCTAAGCCAGAAAGACCATGAACACGACGGTTCTTGGGATCTTTAACAACATAGAAACGACCATTAGCATTGCCACGGCGAGAAATGCGGACAATAGAACCGCCGATGTTGTATAAAAATTCTCCATCAACTTCAGCATTTCTGGTGGTAGGTAAAGCGCGCCCAATCACCTGAGCAAAGACACCAGGATTTTCCCTGAGATTTGTAGGTGTTTCTGGTGCTAAACCAGAAATTGGGTAGCTGACGTATTCATGATTCACCCACAAATAGCCATCGCCTGCTTTACCTCTGCCAACAGGAATAAAGCCGGTGTAGTCGTTGTTGTAGCCGAAATATTCTTCGGGGTTTGGGAAGACGCGATCGCCCCAACCAACAATAACGTACCGTTCATACTCTGGAGCCACCACAACGTCATCAACGACGTTGTAGCTAGCTAACTTCAGATCACCAGATGCATCAAGAGTTTTTCCCTGTCCGATTCCTGTGGGTAAGTAGTTCTTCTGTTGCTTGTAAATTGGCAGAGGATGTGGTAGGCGTACAGGTGTAAAACCTAGAGGTCCGAATTTTACTTCTCTTGCATCGACAGTACCACCTAAAACTTGATCTGCCAGTACAGCACCAGCTGCCCCAGCAAAAAATATAAGTACTTGTCTGCGATTTAACTTAGACATAAAATTTTCCTTTTCAGTGTAATCTCCACTCTTTATAGGAGTTGTCTTATAAGACAAATTGATGACAAAAAAACCTAATCATTTCCAGCAAAATTCTAGGCGAAGGTTTCATTGGTTTCGCCTAGATTAAAAAACAAATATCCAGTGGATACGAAATCTGCTTTAAAAAAGCTTAGAACGAAATCCACACAACATGAGCATATACGAGAATGTATAATTTATAAGTTAAGACCAGGTAATGCATTAGTTAATAACAGTTTATTTTCTGATTGATTATCAAAAAACTAATAAGACTGGTTTGAATTATTGGGAATTATAAAAAAGATTATTTTAGGAATTAACTTGTGAATTGAGAAAAGTTTTTGGTAGTTTTTTATTATGTATTGAAACTATATTTGTGAGTTTGATATTAGTTTGAAAAGCCGAATTCGTATCCATAAACACAAGATTTTTATTAAGTGTGTTATATTAGCCATTGATCATTTGCTTTTGTGTCGTGTATAATACAGCACTTGCAATGAACAGGTGTCCAATAAATAATGGCGAAACTAAGGTATTTCTGAAATTGTAATGATAAATTATCAACAAAGAGTTATAGATGAACTACTATCTACAAGTGGTTTGTGTTAAAGAAGTTAGGAAAGTTAGTCCATGCCTCTAAGATCTACTCAGCTAAAAGTACCGTATCAACTCAAACACCGATTCACTCATGTGTTGGCATCTGTGCCCTTGTTGCTTGCTTTTGCTGTCTTTTTAAGTGTGATTTGCTCTCAAAGCCCGAGTCTGCTACTTTGCTTGCTCGTGGGCACTATCGCAGTAGCATTTATTCAGCAAATAGGACAAGCGATCGCTCTACCGAAACCTTGGCTCATATTACTTCAAACTCTGGTATTTTCAGCAATACTCAGTTTCTTTTGGATAGACTACTTTAGTGATCCAGCAGCAGCTCAATTTTTCGGAAAAGCAGAAACATTTTTCAAAAACAATTTAACCCAAGGTTCTCAACAAACCGGTGCTGCAGCCGCAGTGAGTTTGGTGTTTAATGTTTTAAGAGCACTTTACTTACTCTACATTGCTGTTGCTCTGATTGGTGTGATTAACGCCGTTCGCAAAGACGAAGATTGGCAAGTCGTCGCGAGAACACCGTTGTTGGTAGTTATTGCTGTGACTGTTGCTGATGTGTTGACGAGCTTTATCGTTGGTAATAATAATTAAGTCAGGAATTTGTTATGGCTGATGAGCGAGATAGAGAATTTCGACCTGTCAACCAAATTTTGGGAACCCAACCTTCCTTAGGACCAATTCCTGCTGACCAAATTTTTCCTTGGACAATTATAGCTCTAGTTTCCTACATGATTGTGAATGGCATCTTTGGAGGTGTCTTCTCAGATGAATGGCAAAAATGGTTGTGGACAGTTTTAATTGCAGGGTGGGGAATAGCAACTTGGTGGATACTAACAGGTGGTAGAAGTTGGCGATTTTTGAGCAAATTTATCGGTGTTCCGACCTGGACAAGAGGTACTGCTCGTTATAAAAGTTTTCTAGAATTCCACTATGAAAGAAAAAATAGGAAAACAAAGCGTAGGCATCGCAGGTCAAGAAAATAGACTAACACCTTTTGAAGATGCTTTAAATCTTGCCACCATGCTGCGTATTGCAGTTGATGGCAGAGATGTTGGTGCTTACATTTTGACCAAAGGTAGCCAAAGAGATAGATTTTGCTTTGTTTTTGGATTTGAATGCAGAGGCATTCATACCACTTTAAGAACAGAGCAAATAGATACAATTTGTAACAATATAGAAGCTGGTTTAAAAGACCTTCCACCAGAAGAAAGAGTGACTTTTCATTTGGGGTCTTTTTCTACAGATAACAAACGCCAACAAGAGCTTGCATCTCTTGTACAGAAAACTCAATCGCCTAGTATACAGTACTTGCTGACCTCTGAAAGAGCCAGAACACAACAACTGACTCGCGCTGGTATCCGAAAACCAAAATTTCTGCGGGTGTATGTAACATATACTGTAGAACCAGATGCTTCTGCTGCTGATGATTGGATTGAGAAGTTTTTGGCAAGGGCTGAGTCTTGGTGGTTATCATTTAAAGGTGAAGCAGCAGAAAGAGAAAACCAACGATTAGAAACTTTGATTTCTAATGCTTATACTGAAGGATTTCGGCGTTGGGAACAGATTTTATCTAATAAATGGGGTTTGGATATTAAAGCCTTGACTGCGAAAGATTTATGGCAGGAAGCTTGGCGACGATTTAATAGTACTGAACCGATAGATATTCCCCAACTATTAGTTTTAAATGAAAAGGGACTTCAGGAAGAAATTTATTCTGATTTATCTAGCAGCAAATTACTATTAGAAAATATCCATAGCACCACATTATTGATGGAGTCAAACGTACCTGTTGCTGACCGTGAATGGGTAAATATTAAAAATCGCTATGTTGGTGTGATGACGTTTCTAGAAAAACCGGGAGGATGGCTGAATAAAGCATCGCAACTGCGTTATTTATGGGAACTGGTTGCTAGGGATGCAATTGTAGAAACGGAGATTTTTTGTGAGTTAACTGCAGCGAACCCGGCAATAGTCAAAACGACATTACAACGGGTGCTGAAGCAGTCGAATGTAACGTCAAAAGTAGCACAAGAAAAAGGTAATACAATTGATGTTGGCGCACAATTAAAATTGAAAAAATCTGTGGCGGCGCAAGAACAAATTTATGAAGGTGCGTTGCCAATTTATACAGGGATTGCTATTCTCGTTCATCGCCAAAGCCGAGACAAATTGGATGAAGCGTGCAGGTATATAGAAAACTGTTTTCAACGTCCAGCACAAGTTATTCGAGAAACGGAATATGCTTGGAGAATTTGGTTGCAAACACTGCCAATTGTTTGGGACATACTGTTAGCCAAACCCTTCAACCGTCGTCAATTGTATCTCACAAACGAAGTTTGGGGATTGATACCTTTGGTGACAACGAGGGCGGGCGATCGCACAGGTTTTGAATTAATTGCTGACGAAGGAGGTACACCACTTCATCTAGATTTATTTAAGCAGCACAAAAATTTAGCGTTATTTGCCACAACTCGCGCGGGTAAATCGGTATTGGTGTCAGGAATTTTAACCCAGGCTTTGGCACATAATATGCCTGTGGTAGCCTTGGACTTTCCGAAACCAGATGGTACATCTACCTTCACCGACTATACAGAATTTGTTGGAGAGAAAGGAGCTTATTTTGATATTTCCAAACAATCCAATAATTTGTTTGAACAGCCAGACTTGCGATTCTTGAATGAAGAAGAACAGCGAGAACGCTTTCAAGACTACGCCGCGTTTCTTGAGTCGGCGTTGATGACAATGGTACTGGGTTCATCCACTGGTAATCAACTGCTGGCGCAAACAGTGCGATCGCTTCTGAATTTAGCCTTAAACACCTTCTTCGCCGACGAAGGAATTCAAAAGCGCTATCATGCAGCGATATTAGAAGGATTTGGGACTGAAGCTTGGCAAAAAACTCCAACTTTAAAAGATTTTCTCATCTTCTGTTCGCGGGAACATCTTAACCTGCATAGTATAGGTGGCAGAATTGATGATGCACTCGAAGTTATCAATCTCCGTTTACGCTTCTGGGTGGAAAGTCGAGTCGGACAAGCTGTTTCTGCACCTTCGAGTTTTCCAACTGATGCTCAATTGTTAGTTTTTGCATTGAGAAACTTATCAGATAACGAAGATGCAGCATTGCTGTCTTTAAGTGCTTATTCCGCAGCACTGCGACGTGCTTTGAGTAGTCCCGCCTCCATATTCTTTATCGATGAAGCACCAATTCTGTTTGAATTCGATCAAATTTCTGATTTGGTAGGTAGACTTTGCGCGAACGGAGCAAAAGCAGGGGTAAGAGTTATTTTATCAGGACAAGATCCTGATACAATCGCCAAATCTAAAGCTTCTTCTAAGATTCTGCAAAACTTATCAACAAGATTAATTGGTCGGATTCAACCCGTTGCTGTTGATAGTTTCGTAGAAATCTTGAAATATCCTCGCGAAATTATTGCGCGCAATGCGTCAGAAGGTTTTTTCCCTCGTAAAGAAGACATTTATAGTCAATGGTTGCTTGATGATAATGGCGTTTATACTTACTGTCGTTATTACCCAGGCTACGAACAGTTAGCAGTCGTGGCGAATAATCCTGATGAACAAGCTGCACGTAATCAAGCAATGCAACGATATGGAGATAAATTTGAGGCTGTTTCTCATTTTGCGCGTCAATTGATCGGCTCAATTCGTGGTTATTGATGTGACGCTAAAATCTTTCCCTCTCCTTGCTAAGGAGAGGGATGCCCGACAGGGCAGGGT
>NZ_CAWPKW010000088.1:0-689 GCF_963888615.1 Brasilonema octagenarum UFV-OR1
GCTTCATATCGATCTAACTTACCCAGCACCACGCCTCGGTTGTACCAAGCATCATCATAGTCGGGTTTGATTTCTATTGCTTTGTCGTAAGATGCGATTGCATCATGAAATCGCTCCAAATTATCCAGCATCATGCCTCGGCGGAACCAAGCTTGATGGAAGTCGGGTTTGAATTCAATTGCTTTGTCGTAGGATGCAAGTGCTTCTTCAAATCGCTTCAAATTATCCAGCGTCACGCCCCGCTTGAACCAAGCTTCCCATTTGTCGGGTTTGATTGCGAGTGCTGTGTCGTAAGATGCGAGTGCTTCTTCAAATCGTTCTAACTGACCCAGCACCAAACCTCGGACGTACCAACCATCATCATAGTCAGGTTTGAAAAAGAGTGCTTTGTCCAACGATGGGATCGCTTCTTCAAATTGACTTAACACAAACAGCATCGCGCCCCGGTTGAACCAAGCATTATGGTAGTCGGATTTGATTTCAATTGCTCTATCATAAGATGCGATCGCATCATCATATCGCCCTAAGTTAACAAGCGCAATGCCCCGGAAGTACCAAGCTTGATGGTAGTCGGGTTTGATCTCAATTACTTTGTCGAAGGATGCAAGTGCTTCTTCAAACCGCCCTAACTTAAGCAGTGTCATGCCCTGCCTAAACCAAGCATCGTAATAGTCGGGTTTGATCTCAAT